>NZ_JBJTDY010000029.1:0-25835 GCF_046092605.1 Rhabdaerophilum sp.
CGAGTGACCGCCGTATAGAGCCAGCGCGCGCGATGTTCGCGGAAGGCGAAGCTCTCGTCGAACAGCACCACCTTGTCCCATTGAGACCCTTGCGCCTTGTGCACCGTGAGCGCGTAGCCATAATCGAATTCATCGGTATGCCGGCGGATCTCCCAGGGAATCTCCTCGGCCTTGCCCTCGAACATGGCGGTGAGCACGGCGACCTTCACGCTCGGCCCCGTGCCTTCATCCGGCGCGACGCGCAACTGGATGAGATCGCCGCGTCGCTCGCTCGCGAGCTTCACGGTCCAGGTCGAACCGTTGAGCAGGCCCTTCTGGCGGTTGTTCCTCAGGCAGACGAGCTTCTCCTCCTGCGCGGGCATGGTGTCGGTGAAGCCGCGCAATTCGCGGATGCGCATGTTGTAGCGCCGCCGCGTTTCGTTGCGGCCCACGAGCACCTGATCCGCCATCAGGATCGCCTCGGCGTTGATCTCGGAGCGCCCGATCACCCGGCTTTCGCCGAAATTCCCCATCGGCAGGCTCTCGCCCTCGCGCGCGAGCATGGACAGGCGGATAATAGGGTTGTCGACGGCCTGCCGATGCACTTCCGTCAGCATGATGTCCGGCTCGGCCTCGGTGAAGAAGCCGCCACCCTTCACCGGGGGAAGCTGGGCCGGATCACCCAGCACGAGCACCGGCACGCCGAAGCTCATGAGATCGTTGCCGAGTTCCTGATCCACCATGGAGCATTCATCGATGATGACGAGGCTCGCCTTCTTCACATCCGAGGAGCGGTTGATGACAAAGGTCGGCTCCTCGGTTTTCGTCTCCCGCGCGCGATAGATGAGGGAATGGAGCGTCTGGGCTTCGCCGCAGCCCTTGTCGCGCATCACCGCGGCGGCCTTCCCGGTGAAGGCCGCGAACAGCACATCACCATCGACATCCTCCGCGATATGCTTGGCGAGCGTGGTCTTGCCCGTTCCGGCATAGCCGAACAGGCGGAAGAGCTGCGGGCCACGCCCCTTGCGCGCTGCCTTGTGCCATTCGGAAATCGCCTGAAGGGCGCGATCCTGCTGCGGAGAGAATTCCATGAGGGTGAGGGATAGCGGCTCGGGCTGATTCTCGCCACCGGTTGCGATCGCGCGCGCAACGCGGTTACATCGACCCATGATGAATGCGCTGCCGCCGCCCTTCACCCTCAACCGCCGCGTGCTCGCGGTGGATGCCCCTCCCATTCCCGAGGCGCAGGCCTGGAAGGAGCTTTATTCCGGCGATGCGGGGCCGATGATCGATCTGTCGCAGGCCGTGCCCTCCACGCCGCCGCCGGCCTCCATGCTGGAAGCTCTGGGGCGTGCGGCGGCGCAGGGCGATACAAGCCGCTATGGCCCCATTCTCGGCGATGCGGCCCTGCGCTCAGCCCATGCGGCCGAGACAAGCCGCCTTTATGGCGCGCCGATCCGCGAGACCCAGGTGGCGATTACCGCCGGCTGCAACCAGGCCTTCGTGACCGTGATGATGGCTTTGGCCGGCACGGGTGACCGGGTGATCCTCCCCGCGCCTTGGTATTTCAACCATCGGATGACCCTCGACATGCTGGGCATCGAGGTGGATATCCTGCCCGCGCGGCCCGGCTCCGGCTTTGTGCCGGATGTCGCGGAGGCAGCCGGACTGATCACGCCATCGACCCGCGCGATCATCCTCGTTTCGCCGAACAATCCCACCGGTGCGATCTATCCGCCGCCGGTGATCGAGGCCTTCGCGACGCTGGCCCGCGCGAAGGGCATCGCGCTGTTGCTGGATGAAACCTATCGCGATTTCCTGCCCGCCGGCGGCGCGCCGCATCGCGTGTTTGAGGATGAACGCTGGGGCGAGACGCTGATTTCGCTCTATTCCTTCTCGAAGGCCCATGCGATTCCCGGCCACAGGCTCGGCGCGATCCTCGCGGGCGAGCCGGTGATCGCCGAGATCGCCAAGCTGCTGGATTGCATCCAGATCTGCCCTGCCCGCACGGCGCAGGGCGTTGTCGCCCAGGCGATCGAGGGCGAGCGCGCCTGGCGCAAAGCGCAGGCGGCCGAACTTGCGCGGCGGGCGCTGGCCACCCGTGAGGCATTCGCGAGCCTCAATGGCTGGCAGTTGCATTCCGCCGGGGCCTATTTCGCCTATGTCGCGCATCCCTGGCCGGATCGCAGCGCGGCCGAGGTTGCGCGAAGGCTCGCGCTGGAGGGCGGTGTCCTTGCGCTTCCCGGCCCCTATTTCGGCACGGGGCAGGAGGGGCATCTGCGCTTCGCCTTCGCGAATGTCGGAACCGAGACCCTGCAGACCCTGCCGGAACGTCTGCGCCTCCTGGCCTGATCAGCCGTTCAGCGCAATCTCTTGCATCCCCCGGCCCTGTAAGGCTATTCCGCGCGGGACCGGCGCGATGGATCGCGCGCCGCGCCCGCTCGTCCGAGGTTGCTCCCATGAAGTTCACGCTCTCCTGGCTCAAGGATCACCTTGAAACGGATGCGACGCTCGACCAGATCGTCGAGACGCTGACGCGCATCGGCCTCGAGGTCGAGCATGTGGATGATCCGGGGAAGAAGCTTGGCGGTTTCACGATTGCCTATGTTGTTTCCGCCGTGCAGCATCCCAATGCCGATCGCCTGCGCGTCTGCATGGTCGAGACGGGCGCGGGTGAACCGGTTCAGGTGGTCTGCGGCGCACCCAATGCGCGCACCGGCATGAAGAGCGTCTTCTCTCCGCCGGGCACCTATATTCCCGGCAAGGACATCACCCTCGGCAAAGGCGTGATCCGCGGCGTGGAATCCCTCGGCATGCTCTGCTCGGCGGCTGAACTCCAGCTTTCCGAGGATCACGACGGCATCATCGATCTGCCGGAGGATGCGCCGGTAGGAAGCGTCTATGCCGAATGGGCGGGGCTCTCGGACCCCGTCATCGAGATCAACCTGACACCCAACCGCCCGGATGCGACCGGCGTGCATGGCATCGCGCGCGATCTCGCCGCGGCCGGCCTCGGGCGTTTGAAGGACCCGACGCCGCACCAGGTGCGCGGGCAGGGCGCCTGCCCGGTGGATGTGGAATTGGCGCTCGCGCATGAGGATCGCGCTTTGTGCCCGGCTTTCGCGCTTCGTCTCGTGCGCGGCGTGAAGAACGGCTCCTCGCCGGAATGGATGCAGAAGCGCCTGCGCGCCATCGGCCTCAGGCCGATCAACACGCTGGTGGATATCACCAACTACATCACCTTCGACCGTGGCCGCCCGCTGCATGTTTTCGATGCGAGGAAGGTGGCGGGCAAGCTCGTGGTGCGCCGCGCGAAGCAGGGCGAGAGCCTCGTTGCGCTCGATGGCAGGACCTACGATCTCGACCCCTCCATCGTGGTGATCGCGGATGATCATGGCGTGGAATCGCTCGCCGGAATCATGGGCGGCGAGGCTTCGGGCTGCGACGGGAACACCACCGATGTGCTCGTGGAGAGCGCGCTCTGGTCGCCGTTGAACGTCGCGCAGACGGGCCGCAAGCTGGGGATCATCACCGATGCACGCTACCGCTTCGAGCGCGGAGTCGACCCGGCCTATACCGTGCCGGGCTGCGAACTCGCGACGCGGATGATCGTCGATCTTTGCGGAGGCGAAGCCAGCGAGATCACGCTTGCGGGCGAGGTTCCCTCCGGCGAGAAGATCATCGAGTTTCCGCTTGCCGAACAGAAGCGCCTTACGGGTCTCGAAGTGCCGATGACCGAGATGCGCGTCATCCTCGAGAAGCTCGGCTTCTGGATGTCCGGTTCCGCGCCGGTGGTGAAGGTCGCCGTGCCGAGCTGGCGGCCGGATATCGAGGGCAAGGCCGATATCGTCGAGGAGATTACCCGCATCGTCGGGCTTGATTCGGTGCCGCTCAAGCCCGTCAGCCGGGTGGATGAGGTGCACAGGCCGGTGCTGACCCTGCTGCAGACGCGGACCCGCACGGCGCGGCGCGCGGTGGCCATTCGCGGGCTTGTGGAGGCGGTCACCTGGTCCTTCATCACCGAGGCGCAGGCAAAGCTGATGGGCGGCGGCAAGCCGGAACTGAAGCTTGCGAACCCGATCGCGGCGGACCTCTCGGATATGCGCCCCAGCCTGCTGCCGGGCCTGCTCGCGGCGGCCCAGCGCAACGCGGATCGCGGCTATCCGGATGTCGCCCTGTTTGAGGTGGGCCAGATTTTCCTTGGCGCGGGCGAGAACGACCAGCGCATCGCGGCTGCCGGTCTGCGGCGCGGCCTCGCGGCCTCTTCCGGCACCGGCCGCCACTGGGCGGGCTCGCCGGAAGCCTCGCTGGATGATGTGAAGGCCGATGTGATGGCCCTGCTCGCGGCGCTGAACATCCCCACGGGTGGCCTGCAGGTGAAGGCTCCCGGCCCTTCTTTCCTGCATCCCGGACGCTCGGCGACCCTTGGCTTCGGGCCGAACCTCATCGGCTGCTTCGGCGAAATCCATCCGCGCGCGGCGGAATCCCTGGGTGTCGAGCCACGCGCCGTGATGTTCGAGATCAGCCTTGATGCACTGCCCGCCCCCAAGAAGAAGCCCACCAGGGCCAAGGCAAAACTCGAGCTTTCGGCGCTGCAGCCGGTCAGCCGTGATTTCGCCTTCCTTGTGGATCAGAAAATCGAGGCCGAAGCGATTCTCAGGATCGCTCGCGGGCTTGATCGTGCGCTGGTTGCGGATGTCTCGATCTTCGACCGTTACGCGGGCAAAGGGATCGAGCCGGGCAAGGTTTCCCTCGGCCTCGCGGTGACATTGCAGCCGCGCGACAGGACGCTGACGGATGCCGAGATCGAGGCTTTCTCGACGAAACTCGTCAGTGAAGTGCAGGCGAAGACAGGCGCGGTTCTGCGTGCCTGACTGTGAAAGGTGAATGGAATGGCTGGCAAACTGGCTTGTGCAAGACGGCTTCTGATCATTCTGGCCCTTGCCGGAGCGGCGCAGATATCGGGCACCAGCCTTCTTTCCGCGAGGGAGAATTGCGAGCGGTATCAAAGCCCCTTCCAGTTTAATGAATGCCTCGCCCGGCAGGCGCCGGGCCATGCGGCCCGCTCAACACGCACAATCGGCACGGGCGGCGCCGATCCCGAGGCCACCGTTCCCGCCCGCCGCCGCCATGCCGGTGCGAGCACCGAGGCGCGCTCGGGTGTGGCCTTTCAGCGCCATCGGAGCGGACGTGTTCGGGCGGTGATCGACCCATGGTCGGGCACGCGCAGCGTCACCGCTGGCAAGGCGCGTCGGCGCTGATCTCCCAGTCATCGCAAGCTCAGTATTCGAACGTCTCGAAGCGCATGTCGAGCGCATCGACCAGCAGGATCTTGCCCAGCAGAGGCGTGCCGAACGGCGTGATCTGCCGGATCACCTCCACCGCCTGCAACGAGCCGATCACCCCGCACAGCGCGCCGAGAACCCCCGCTTCCGAGCAGGTGGGAATGGCCCCGGCCGGCGGCTTTTCCGAGTAGAGATCGCGATAGCCCGGCCAGTTCGTGCCATCGGCGCGCCTGTCGAAGGGACGGAGCGTGGTCAGCGACCCATGCATCTCGTTGACGGCTGCCGTCACCAGCGGTTTCCGCGCCTCGGCACAGGCATCGGCCAGCAGGTAACGTGTGTCGAAATTGTCCGAACCATCGGCGATCACGTCGTAATCCGCGATCGTCGCGGCAACGTTCTGCGCCGTCAGCCGCATCGCATGAGGCACGACGCGAATGCCCGGATCAATCGCCGCAATGGTCTCGCCCGCGCTCTCCACCTTCAGCTTGTCGAGATCCGCGACGGCATGGATCACCTGCCTTTGGAGGTTCGAGAGCGACACCGTGTCATCATCCACGATGCCGAGCGAGCCTACCCCCGCCGCCGCGAGATAGAGCAGCACGGGGGAGCCGAGCCCACCGGCCCCCACCACGAGCACCTTGGCCCGGCGTAGCCGCTGCTGGCCGGGCCCGCCGATATGGCGCAGCACGATATGGCGGGCGAAGCGGGTCAATTCATCAGGAGTGAGCATCGATCCATCAAAAGAATGCGCGTGGTTTCAGGCCTTTTGCCTGTATCGGCCGTTGCCACGGTCCGCATAACTTTTATAGAAGCGCGCATCCTCCTTGGGAATGCCGGGAATTGAAGGCCGGCTTCTCCCGCAGAACATTCCGGGCGCGCGCATGGCCAAATCCGAGATCAAGAAAGTCGTCCTCGCCTATTCCGGCGGGCTCGATACCTCCGTCATCCTCAAATGGCTGCAGACCACCTACGCTTGCGAGGTCGTGACCTTCACCGCCGATCTCGGCCAGGGCGAGGAGCTTGGGCCCGCGCGCGACAAGGCGCTGCTGCTCGGAATCCGCCCCGAGAGCATCTACATGGACGACCTGCGCGAGGAATTCGTGAAGGATTTCGTCTTCCCGATGTTCCGCATGAACGCACTCTATGAGGGCCAGTATCTGCTGGGCACCTCGATTGCCCGCCCGCTGATCGCCAAGCGCCAGATCGAGATCGCGCGGGCTGTCGGCGCGGATGCCGTCTGCCACGGCGCCACCGGCAAGGGCAACGATCAGGTCCGCTTCGAACTCGCCTACTACGCGATGGAACCATCGATCAAGATCATCGCACCCTGGCGTGAATGGGATCTCGGCAGCCGAACAAAGCTGATCGCCTTCGCCGAGAGCCACCAGATTCCCATCGCCAAGGACAAGTATGGCGAGGCGCCGTTCTCGGTCGATGCGAACCTGCTGCACTCCTCCTCCGAAGGCAAGGTGCTGGAAGATCCGGCCGTCGAAGCCCCCGAGATGGTCTATATGCGTACGATTGCGCCTGAGGCCGCGCCCGACAAGGCAACCACGATCACCATCGATTTCGAAAAGGGCGACCCGGTCGCGATCGATGGCGTGAGGATGAGCCCGGCGACGTTGCTCACGAAGCTCAACGAACTCGGAAAAGCAAACGGCATTGGCCGGCTCGACCTCGTCGAGAACCGTTTCGTCGGCATGAAGTCGCGCGGGGTCTACGAGACGCCGGGTGGCACGATCCTGCATCAGGCACATCGCGGCATCGAGAGCATCACGCTCGACCGCGAGGCGATGCATCTGAAGGAATCGCTCATGCCGCGTTATGCCGAACTCGTTTATTACGGGTTCTGGTTCACGCCGGAGCGCGAGATGATCCAGGCGCTCTGTGACAGATCGCAGGAACTCGTCACCGGCGGCGTCACCCTCAAGCTCTACAAGGGCAATGTCACGGTCATCGGCCGCGAGAGCCCCTATTCGCTCTATGACAAGGAACTCGTGACCTTCGAGGAAGGCGCAGTGGCCTATGATCATCGCGACGCGCAGGGCTTCATCCGGTTGAATGCGCTGCGGCTTCGCACGCTGGAAATGCGCCGCCGCAAGGCCGGGGCCTGAAATCACCAGGGGGGCCGGGGGCGCCGCAGCGCCCCCTCCTTCTTTCCGCCGCATTTCCCGCGCTTGACGCAGCATGGAAGCGCGTCACACTTCACCCATGCGCAGGAAGCTGAAAACCATCGCGACTGTGCTGGTGGCCATCGCACTCGTTGCAGCTGGAGCGGCCCTCTGGTTCCGCCCCACGGTCCTGCGTGTCGCGGCCAGGCCGCTGGGCTCATCCGATGTGCGCGTGATCATCTCCTACCTTCAGGCCCTTCAGCGCGAGCGAGCGGATATCCGCTTCCGGCTGATCCTCACGGAAGGGCCGGCCGATTCGGCTGCGCGCATGGAAACCGGCGAGGCCGATCTCGCGGTGGTGCGCTCGGATGTTGCCATGCCCACCAAGGCCTCGACGGTCGCGATCCTGCGGCGCGAGGCCGCTTTTTTCATCACCAGGCCCGGCAGCGAGATCACCGAGATCGGCGGTCTCAAGGGCAAGACGGTGGGGCTCGTGCGCTCGACGCCCGCCAATGAGCGGATTCTCTCGCAGATCCTCGATCATTATGATCTTTCCCCGCATGACGTGACGCGCGTTTCCGGCACGCCGCAGGAGATGCAGCAGCAGGTCGCCGACGGGAAATTCGATGCGCTGTTCTTCGTGACACCGATTTCCGAGCAGCTCACGCGGCGCGCGATCCAGACCTTCCCGAAGATCGATGGCCAATATGCCGGCCTGCTGCCGGTTGCCGAGGCCGAGGCCCTGCTGGTGGATTACCCGCAATTCGATACGGTGGAAATCGTGCGCGGCGCGTTCGGCGCCAATCCAGTCCTGCCCGAAGCGTCGGTGACGACGCTGGCCGTCACGCATCGTCTCGTGGCCGACAACAACCTTTCCGATGCGGTGGTCAGCGAACTCACACGCCTGCTTGTCACGCTGCGCCCGCAGATCGTGCGCGATACGCCGGCCGTGAACCAGCTTGATCTTCCCTCCACCGAAGACAAGGCGGCGCGCCTGCCCAACCATCCCGGCGCCGTCGCCTTCATCGATGGCGAGACGAAGACCTTCTTCGAGCGCTACGGGGATCACATCTATATCGGAATCATGGCCTTCTCGCTTCTCGGTTCGGCACTGGCGGCCTTGTTCTCGAGCCTTTCACGCCGCGCGGATCCCGTGCCCTCCGATGTGCTGATGTCGGACCTCGTGCTGGAGATCGAGCGCGTGCGCGAGGCGGATCACCTGGCCTCGCTCGACATGATCGAGGACGAGGCCGATGCGACCATCGCACGGCTGCTGCGGGCCGCCACGAAGAAGGGTGGCGACAGCGGCGAGGTGGCGGCCGTCGCGCTGCTTGTCTCGGAGCTGCGCCACACGCTCGCGCGCAAGCGGGAAGCTCTGCAGAAGAACGCTCAGCAGCCCCCAGCCGGGGCTGTCACGATGCTTCCGACCGGCCCGTCCGGCGTTTGAGGTTGCGGTGCAGCGTGGTTTCGGCTATCGGCTCAAGCCGAACCCAAGCCTCATGTGTCTGATCGATCCACCCGGATCTTTCTGGCCGCGCGGAAGTCTCGCGCAGCCCGCCTGTGGTGATTGCTCTTTTCCGGCCACGGCCGCAGGCGGAACATTCCATGTCGCTTCGCAATATCGCCATCATCGCGCATGTCGACCACGGCAAGACGACGCTGGTGGACAAGCTCCTCGCCCAGTCGGGCGCCTTCCGCGACAACCAGCGCGTGATCGAACGCGTGATGGATTCGAATGATCTCGAGAAGGAACGCGGCATCACCATTCTGGCAAAGTGCACCTCGCTCGTCTGGAAGGATACGCGCATCAACATCGTGGATACTCCGGGCCACGCCGATTTCGGCGGCGAGGTCGAACGCATCCTGAACATGGTCGATGGCGTTGTGGTGCTGGTGGATGCTGCCGAAGGCCCGATGCCGCAGACCAAGTTCGTGGTCTCCAAGGCGCTGAAGCTCGGCCTGCGCCCCATCGTGGCGGTGAACAAGGTCGACCGCCCGGATGCCCGTGCGCAGGAAGTCATCAACGAGGTTTTCGACCTCTTCGTGGCGCTCGACGCCAATGACGAGCAGCTCGACTTCCCGATCCTCTACGGCTCGGGCCGCAATGGCTGGATGTCGAAGTCGATCGACGGCAGTGCCGAGGAAGGCCTCGCGCCGCTCTTCGACACCGTTCTGGCGCATGTGCCGGAAGCGAAGGTGGAAGAGGGTCCGTTCCGCATGATCGGCACGATCCTCGAGGCCAACCCCTTCCTTGGCCGCATCATCACGGGTCGCATCACCTCGGGCTCCATCAAGCCGAACCAGCAGGTGAAGGTTCTGGCGCGTGACGGCAGCGTGATTGAAACCGGGCGCATCTCGAAGATCCTCGCCTTCCGCGGCATCGAGCGCCAGCCGATCGAAGAGGGTGTCGCGGGGGATATCGTCGCCATTGCCGGCCTTTCCAAGGGCACGGTGGCTGACACTTTCTGCGCGCCCGAAGTGACCGAAGCCATCCCCGCCCAGCCGATCGACCCGCCGACCGTGACGATGAGCTTCATCGTCAACGACAGCCCGCTCGCCGGCACCGAAGGCGACAAGGTGACGAGCCGCGTGATCCGCGACCGCTTGTTCAAAGAGGCCGAGGGCAATGTCGCGCTGCGTATCGAGGAAAGCCAGGACAAGGATTCGTTCTTCGTCTCGGGCCGCGGTGAATTGCAGCTCGCGGTGCTGATCGAAACCATGCGCCGCGAAGGTTTCGAGATCGCCGTCTCGCGTCCGCGCGTCGTCTACGAGAAGGGCCCGAACGGCGAAACGCTGGAACCGATCGAGGAAGTCTTCATCGACGTGGATGAAGAGCATTCCGGCGTCGTCGTGCAGAAGATGTCCGAGCGCAAGGCCGAAATGATCGAGATGAAGCCGTCGGGCGGCAATCGCCTGCGCCTCGTCTTCCACGCCCCCACGCGCGGGCTGATCGGCTACCAGTCCGAATTGCTGACCGACACACGCGGCACGGCCATCATGAACCGCATCTTCAAGGCCTACGAGCCCTACAAGGGCGAAATCGCGGGCCGCAACAATGGCGTGCTGATCGCCAACGAGCCGGGCGAGGCCGTGGCCTATGCGCTCTGGAACCTCGAAGAGCGCGGCGCAATGGTGATCGAGCCGGGCTGGAAGGTCTATCAGGGCATGATCGTGGGCATCCATACCCGCGACAACGACCTCGAAGTGAACGTGCTGAAGGGCAAGAAGCTCACGAATATCCGCACCACCTCCAAGGATGAGGCCGTGCGCCTCACGCCGCCGATCCGCATGACGCTCGAACGCGCGCTCGCCTGGATCCAGGACGACGAGCTCATGGAAGTGACGCCGAAATCCATCCGCCTGAGGAAGAAGCTGCTCGACCCCAATGATCGCAAGCGCGCCGAGAAGCAGAAGGAAGCGCTCGCGGGCTGATACGGCCATCCACGGCTTTCTCGGGTGGTGCCCTGTCGAATCACGCCGGCGCCCCCCATAAAGGGCATGGAGAAAACCATGTCCGTCCGCCGCCTTGATCCCGTTCTCATCGACCAGATCGCCGCCGGCGAGGTGATCGAGCGCCCGGCCGCGGCCGTGAAGGAACTCGTCGAGAATGCCATCGATGCCGGCGCGCGCCGCATCGATGTGGTGGTTGAGAAGGGCGGCCGGAGGCTCATCCGTGTCTCGGATGATGGTTGCGGTATGGGGCCGGAGGATCTGGCTTTGGCCATCGAGCGCCATGCCACTTCGAAACTGCCCGAGGGTCGGCTTGATTCCATTCGAACGCTTGGTTTTCGTGGCGAGGCCCTGCCTTCCATCGGCGCCGTGGCGCGTCTCACGATTTCCTCGCGCCTCCAAGCCGCGAGCGGACCCTCGCTTCGCGCAATCCCTGCGGGATCATCCGGAGCAAGCGGCCAGGCTGAAACATCCGCGCATCGCATTCGCGTCGATGCCGGACGGGTCGAGCCCGTGCGGCCTGCGGCGCTCGCGCCGGGCACGCGGGTGGAGGTGGAAGACCTGTTCCATGCCACGCCTGCCCGCCTCAAATTTCTGAAGGGCGACCGGGCGGAGGCGATGGCCGTCAGCCAGGTCATGCGCCGCCTCGCGCTTGCACGCCCCGATCTCGCGTTTTCACTCGCCGGCGATCACATAGCCGGCTTTGATCTCGCGGCGGAAACGGCGGATAAAGCCGGGCTCTCCCGCCGTGTCGAAGCGCTCATCGGCGGCGAATTCATGGAAAACGCCACGTGGCTGGAGGCAAGCCGCGACGAAATCGGCATTTTCGGGCTCGTCACTTTGCCGACTTATCATCGTGCGACGGCCGATGCCCAATACATCTTTGTGAATGGACGCCCTGTGCGAGACCGGTTGCTGATCGGCGCTCTGCGGGCAGCTTATGCGGATACGATCGTTTCCGGCCGTCACCCCAGCGTCGTGCTGTTCCTCACGCTTGATCCCGAGCGCGTGGATGTGAATGTCCATCCGGGCAAGCTCGAGGTCCGCTTTCGCGACGGCGAGAGCGTGCGCGGCCTCTTCGTGCGCGCCATCCGCGATGCCCTGGCGGGGGAAGGACATCGCGCCGCCAGCCGCCCGTCGGTCCTGCTCGAACGCTTCCGGGTGAACGAACACGCGCCGATCTCCGCCCTTCCCGGTTTGGCCTGGCGCCCTCAGGCCCCTTCCCCGCTGTCGCCGCCCCAGCCGGTTGAGGCTCCACTGCCGGTCTGGTTGCGCGGCGGCATGGCCGAGGAGCAGCAGGGCTTTGAAGCAAGGCCGGCCGAACCGGAAACCCTTGCCATACCCCCCTTGGGCTTTGCCCGCGCCCAGATCAGCGAGACCTACATCCTGGCAGAAAACGCCGATGGATTGGTCATTATCGACCAGCACGCCGCCCATGAACGTCTCGTCTATGAGCGCCTCAAGCGTGCCCGCGCCGGGGGCGGCATCATGAGGCAGATGCTGCTGATCCCGGCAGTGGTGACGCTTGATCCGGCCGCGCGGGATCGCCTTGTGGCGGCGGCCGATCTGCTCGAAAGCCTTGGTCTTGTCGTCGAAGGTTTCGGCGGCGATGCCGTTCTTGTTCGCGAGGTTCCTGCCGCTTTGGCGCATCTCGATCCGGGAAAACTCGTGCGGGAGACAGCGGATACCCTCGCCGAATGGGGCGGCAGCGAGGCGTTCGAGGCGCGGATCGATCTCGTGCTCAAGACCTTCGCCTGCCATCATTCCATCCGTGCCGGACGAAAACTGCGGCTCGAGGAAATGGACGCGCTCCTGCGCGAAATGGAGGCCTCTCCGGCTTCCGCACAATGCAACCATGGTCGACCGACATCCGTGCGCCTCAGCGCGGTCGATCTCGCGAAACTGTTTGGAAGGCGCTAGAGCGCAAACCGATCTCATTGAATCAGATCTGGCGCCCTGTCTTCTTGTTTTTGCATCCGCTTTTTCCGCTAACCGGTAACCACTTGACTGTCGGAGCTCCAGAATTCAGCCGGCAAAACGACTAAAAGTCATTTGGCTCTCACCCGCCTTGCGCCGGTCGAGTGGTTGCAGCTCGGGGGGCAATTTCGGTTCCATATTCGCGCGCTCTTCCAGCACGATGATGGCACCGGGCTTCAACCAGCCTCCAGCGATTGCGGAGGCGATTGCGGCCTCACCCAGACCCCTGCCATAGGGCGGATCGCAGAACACGAGATGGAAGGGTTCGAAAGGGGAAACCGGGCCAAGCTTCGTCGCATCGCGCCGGAGAATGCGCGTCACCCCGCCAAGGCCGAGCGCTTCGACGTTCGCGCGTTGCAGGCCGCGCGCCTCTGTCCCGATATCGACCAGCACGGCATAGCCCGCCCCGCGCGAAATCGCCTCCAGCGCATTCGCTCCGGTGCCGGCAAACAAATCGAGGATGCGCCCCCCTTCCAGTTCGAAATCCATGCCATGCGCGAGGATGTTGAACAGGCTCTCGCGCAGGCGATCGGAGGTTGGCCGGATGGCATCGGAGGACGGGCCTTTCAGGCTACGCCCCCCCAAGGCACCGCCGACAATGCGCATCCTCTAGCCCTCGCGACCTGGACCGCTACGACCTGGACCGCTACGACCCGGACCGCTGCGGCCATGCCCGCCACGGCCCGGTCCATCCCGACGCGGGCCACCGCCCTTGCCAGCGAATCCGCTGGGCCTGCCACCCCGCGAAGCCCCGCGGTCCTCACGGGGCGGGCCATCGTATTTCCGGCCGCGCGCGGGGCGATCGCCCTCATCGCGGGTCCGGAAAGGCCGTTCGCCGCGCGGCTTGTCGCCGAAATCGCGTTTTTGGCTGAAATCGCGTTTTCCACGAGGAGCATCGCCGCCCTCGAAACGCGGCTTGCGGAAGGGGCGCTCGCCAGCCGCCTCATCCCGCGGCGGACGGGAGCGGAAGGGCCGATCTCCACCCTCGCGAGGGGGGCGCCCCTCACCATCGTCACGCGAGCGGAAGGGCCTGTCGCCACGGGGACGATCGCCCTCGGGACGCGCACGGAAAGGCCGCTCGCCGCGCGGCGCATCGTCTCGGTTGGATCGACCCCGCGACCGATCCCCGCCCGCATCGTCGCGCGGCGGACGCGCGCGGAAGGGACGATCCCCCTTCTCGCGGCTGAAGCGGTCGCGACTTTCGTCGCGATCCTCGCGCGGGCGGCGGGGGCGCTCTTCCTCCGCCAGGCGCACCACGCGTTCCACCTTCACGGCGCGGCCCTTGCGGTCCGCCACATGGGCGCGCTCCACCTTCAACGTCGGGTCTTCGCCCAACAGCGCCAGATCACGCTTTTGGGTGGGCTTGCGACGATCGAATCGGCGCGGTTTTTCCCCGTCCTCGATCAGCGCGTCGTGACGAATGCGGGGGCCATCGAAATAGGCTCCGGCTTCCTCCGCCAGTTCCGGGCCGAGCTGGTCGGCCAGCACGCGCGGGCGCACCTCGGTGGCCTGTCCTTCCTCGAGATCGCCGAGCTGGAACGGCCCGAAAGAAACGCGGATCAGCCGCGACACCTGGCACCCCAGATGCTCCAGAACGCGCTTGATCTCGCGGTTCTTGCCCTCTCGCAGGTCCATCGTGAGCCAGGCATTGTCGCCCATCTCGCGGTCAAGTGTGGCGATGATCGGACCGTAATGCACCGCGTCGAGCACGATGCCCTCGCGCAGGGTATCGAGCTGCGCCTGGTTCACCTCGCCATGGATGCGCACGCGATAGCGCCTGAGCCAGCCCGTATCGGGATGCGCGAGTACGCGCGAAAGGCCGCCATCATTCGTGAGCAGCATCAGGCCTTCGGTGTTGATGTCGAGTCGGCCGACCGAAACCACGCGCGGCAGGCCGGGCGGGAGGTGATCGAACACGGTCGGGCGTCCCTCGGGGTCGTCGGCGGTCGTCACGAGGCCGCGCGGCTTGTGGTAGAGCCAGAGGCGCGTCGCCTCCCGCTCCGGCAGCGGCTGGCCATCGACCAGGATCTGGTCCCTGGAGGTCACGTCCAGCGCCGGGCTGTCGATCACCGCGCCATTCACGGCCACGCGTCCCGCCGCGATCCATTCCTCGGCATCGCGACGCGAACAGAGGCCCGCTCGCGCCATCACGCGGGCGATCCGCTCGCCCCCCTCGGCGATGCCCGGCGTTCCCTCGCTCCTGCGGGCCGAGCGATAACCCAGAGCATTCGCCTTGCGGGGCGCGCGTTCTGCACTGGCCGGGGCGTCGTCGCGGTTGCGGGCCTGGCGGGCGTCATCGCGATCGAAGCGTTTGGGTCGCTCGCGGAAATCGTCGCGCGGGGCGCGATCCTCGTGGGCACGGAATGGCTCGCGGGCGCGGAACGGCTTGTCGCCTAAGGATTTTTTCTCGTCGAAGGGCTTCCTGCCTCCGAAATCGCGGTTTCCACGCGGCGCATCACCGCCTTCGAAACGGGGCTTGCGGAAGGGGCGATCCCCATCGGCGCGTTCGCGGCGCGGCGGACGATCCGTAAAATCGCGATCCTGCCGGTCGCGGTTGAAGCGCGGACGATCAGCACGATCCTCGAAACCGCCGTCACGCGGCTTTCGGAAAGGGCGCTCGCCGCCGGCTTCATCGCGCGGCGGGCGCGGGCGGAAGGGGCGATCACCCCCTTCACGCGGCGGGCGGCCCTCGCCAGCCTCGAAACGGGGCTTGCGGAAGGGACGATCCCCCTCGGCGCGATCCTCGCGCGGGGGCCGGGCGCGATACGGCCGGTCGCCATCCCCGGAACGCTCTCCGGGGCCTTTCGGGAAACGGGGCCGGGCGCCATCACGGGGGCCGGACCGTTCGGAGCGGAAGCGGCCGTCGCGCGGCTTGCCTCCACCTTTTTTGTCTGTATCGCTCTTTTTCATCGCGTCCTCGTATCAGAAGGCAGGTGCCTTAGCGAGTGCAGCGAGGGGTTTCTTTTCAAAGGGCTGACATGAAGCCGGAGAGCAGCTTGAGCGGGTTCGATGCAGCTTTTGCCCAAGCGAAGGCGGCGGGCTCGCGCGGCGAGGTGCCCATCGGCGCGGCGATCCTGCACAAGGGCCAGGTGATCGCGGCGGCGGGAAATCGCACGCGTGAACTCGCTGATCCCACCGCGCATGCGGAAATCCTGGCGATCCGAATGGCCTGCAAGGCGCTCGCCTCCGAGCGCATCGGCGATTGTGATCTCTATGTCACGCTGGAGCCCTGCCCGATGTGCGCCGGCGCGATTTCCTTCGCGCGGATCCGGCGGCTCTACTACGCGGCCAGCGACCCCAAGGGCGGGGGGGTGGAGCATGGCCCGCGTGTCTTCTCGCAAGCCACCTGCCACCACGCGCCGGAGATCTATGCCGGCATCCGCGAGAGCGAGGCTTCGGGAATGCTGCGCGTGTTCTTCGCCTCGAAGCGGAGTCAGTCCTGAGGCGGAAGCGCGAGCGCCTTCGCGCGCTGAACAGCCTGCACGATCGTCTCGATTTCCTGCGCCATGGGCTCGGCGGCGGCGAGGATCTTGCGGGCCGAGAAGAAATCCAGCGCCGGGAAGGATTCGACACGCGCCTTGATGCGATAGAGCGGCGCAGGCGGGACATGATTCTGCGCCTCGATCAGCGCGGATTGCAGCAGGTCGAAGGCGCGCGTCATCACCTCGACAGAACCGGGAATGGCCATGCTCTCTTCCTTGGGCGCAGCCTTGGAGATGTCGATCGCGAGGATGAGATCGACCGGCCCCTGGATCGCGCGGATCGGCAAGGGATCGACCGAACCGCCATCGATCATCACCCGGCCCTCATGCACCACAGGCCGCACGAGGCCGGGAATGGCCATCGAGGCGGCCACAGCCGGGGCCAGCGCACCTTCGCGGAACACCACGCGCTCCATGCGATGGAGATCCGCCGCGACCACCGAGAGCGGGATATCGAGATCCTCGAAACGCCGGGGCAGGGCGGTGGGCAGGAAGCGCTCGAGGGTCGCAACGCCATCGACCAGCACCGGGTTGGTCAGTCCTTGCCGCCAGAGATCGGAGAGGCGCCCCACACGGGCCTGGAAGAGCCGCGTCATCACCTCGGTGCGGTTGCGAAATTCCCGTAGCGCATGCTGACGCAACGCCGTGCCCGAAAAGCCGGAGCAATAGGCCGCGCCGAGAATGGCGCCGATGGAGGTGCCGGCGATTTCCACCGGGCGGAGGCCCAGCCGGTCGAAGGCCTCGAACGCAATGATATGCGCAAGGCCTCGCGCGCCGCCGCTGCCGAGAACCAGCCCGATCCGCGGCTTCGCCTCGCTCATGCGAGGAATGCCTTCAGGGCGCGCAAGGTTGCCTCGGGGTTCTCCTCGGCCACGAAATGCCCGGCAGGGATGGGTTCGCCGATGATCTCCGGCGCGAGCGGCCTCCAGGCCTCCAGCGGCGAGGGACCCTTGCCGGGGAGGCCGGCATTACCCCAGAGCGCGAGAATGGGGCAGCGGATGCTATCCCCCGCCTGAAGGCTGGCGCGATCATGCGCGACATCGATGGTCGCGCCAGCGCGATAATCCTCGCAGGTCGCGTGGATGCGGGAGGGCTCGTTGAAGAAGGCATGGTAATGGTTCAGCGCGCGTCGGTCGAAAGCGGAGAGGTCGCCGCGCGCAGACCATTTCGCGAGGCAGGAATCCTGCCAGGCGATGGGGTCCTTGCCGATTTCCTGCTCCGGTTTCGGCGCGGGCTCGGCCAGGAAAGGCCAATGCGGATAGGTGGTCGCGCCGGCATTGATCCGATCCCAGGCGACATGGGTCGGGATGATGTCGAGGAGCGCGAGTTTTTCGACCCGCCCCGGATGGTCCAGCGCGAAGCGATAGGCCACGCGCGCCCCGCGATCATGTCCCACGAGGCGGAAGGTCGCGAAGCCGAATTCCTCGGCGATGGCGAGGATATCCCCGCCCATCGCGCGCTTGGAATAGCCACTGCCCGCCTCGCTGCCGCGCACGACCGAAGACCAGCCATATCCCCGCAGATCGAACGCAATCACGCGGAAATGCCGTGCGAGTTCCGGCGCGATTTTGTGCCACATCACATGCGTCTGAGGGTAGCCATGCACGAGGATCAGCGGCTCGCCGCCGCCCCCGGCACGGGCGAAGACATGCCCGTTCGGCGTGCCGACATGGTGGCTGGAAAAACCCGGAAAGAGATCCGCGAGATCGCTCATTCCCTCACCCCTTCAGATGCGCGAGGCCTTTCGCACCGATATCCGAGCGGCAGAAGCCATCCGGCCAATCGACCTTCGCCACGGCATCATAGGCGCGCTGGCGCGCTTCGGGGAGACCCTTTCCGGTCGCACAGATCGTGAGCACGCGACCACCGGCGGAAACGAGCTTCCCATCGACCAGCCTGGTGCCCGCATGGAACACGGTTGCACCGGGCATCGCGGCGGCATCGTCCAGCCCGGTGATGGGCGTGCCCGAGGGGTAGCTGCCGGGATAACCCCTCGTGGCCATCACCACGCCCACGGCGCTTTCCGGGTTGAAACGGGCCGTCACGCCGGCAAGCTGCCTGCGGGCGACGGCATCGAGGATCGGGAGCAGGTCATCCGCGAGGCGCAGCATCAGCACCTGGCATTCGGGATCGCCAAAGCGGCAGTTGAACTCGATGAGTTTTGGCCCCGTGGCCGTGATCATGAGCCCCGCGAACAGGATGCCGCGATAGGGCATTCCGCGAGCCACCATCTCGCGGGCGACGGGCTTCACGATTTCATCGAGCGCGCGGCGTTCCATTTCAACGGTGAAGACCGGCGCCGGGGAATAAACGCCCATGCCGCCCGTATTCGGCCCCTTGTCGCCATCCAGCGCGCGTTTGTGATCCTGCGCCGCGCCGAAAGGCAGCACGGTTTCGCCATCGACAAGGCAGAAATAGCTCACTTCCTCGCCAATCAGGCATTCCTCGATGACCACGCGCGCGGCGGGCTCGCTGGCATAAAGCGTTTCGAGCGCGTCGACCGCTTCACCGATTGTCTCGGCCACGGTGACACCCTTGCCGGCCATCAGGCCATCGTATTTCACGACAATTGGCGCGCCCTGCTCATGCACATGGGCCACAGCGGGCGCAAGGCTCGTGAAGGTGCGATAGGCCGCCGTCGGCGCGTTCGCCGCCACGGCCACGGATTTCGTGAAATCCTTCGAGCCCTCCAATTGGGCAGCCGCCTTCGATGGGCCGAACACGCGCATGCCTGCCGCGATCAGCTCATCCGCCAGCCCGGCGACCAGTGGTGCTTCCGGGCCGACCACCACGAGATCGATCCTGTTTTCCTGTCCGAAGGCGATGATGCCCGCATGGTCATCGAGCTTCAGCGGCACGCATGTTCCGAGTGCCGCGATGCCGGGATTGCCGGGGCCGATGAAGAGCTTTTCGCAAAGCGGGCTCCGGGCGATGGCCCAGGCCAAAGCATGTTCGCGCCCGCCGCTCCCCAGCAACAGAACCCGCATCGTCAAACCCTTTCGCTGTGGCCAATCGCGGGCTGCTGTAGCATCCGGCCGGCGCAATCTCTACACTCCGGGTCGCATGATTGATCTTCTCACCAACGCCCCGGAATACTCGGTTTCCGATCTCGCCGGAGCCCTCAAACGCACCCTCGAGGATGCCTTCGGGCAGGTGCGCCTGCGCGGCGAAATCTCGGGCTATCGCGGCCCGCATTCGAGCGGGCATGTGTATTTCTCGATCAAGGACCAGAACGCCAGGATCGACGCGGTGATCTGGAAAGGCGTGTTCGGAAGGCTGAAATTCCGGCCTGAAGAGGGGCTGGAGGTGATCGCCACCGGTCGCATCACCACATTTCCGGGCAAATCGACCTACCAGATCGTGGTGGAAGCGATCGAGCCGGCGGGTGTCGGCGCGCTCATGGCTTTGCTGGAGGAGCGCCGCCGCAAGCTCGCGGCGGAAGGGCTTTTCGAGGCTGCGCGCAAGCAGCTCCTGCCCTTCCTGCCGCGGGTCATCGGCATCGTGACCTCACCGACGGGCGCGGTGATTCGCGACATGATCCACCGGCTGACGGATCGCTTTCCCCGAAAGGTCATTCTCTGGCCCGTGCGCGTGCAGGGCGACGGCTCGGCGGAGGAGGTGGCGGCCGCGATCCGGGGGTTCAACGAAATCGAGCCGGGCGGGCGCATCCCGAGGCCCGATGTGCTGATCGTCGCGCGCGGCGGCGGCTCTCTGGAGGATCTCTGGAGCTTCAACGAGGAGATCGTGGTGCGGGCCGCCGCGATGAGCGAAATCCCGCTCGTTTCGGCCATCGGTCACGAAACGGATTGGACCTTGCTCGATCAGGTCGCCGATGTCCGCGCGCCCACGCCGACGGCTGCCGCAGAGATGGTGGTGCCCGTGCGGGCCGATCTGCTCCATGCCGTGCGTGACAGGGGTGCCCGCCTCACGGGGCAGGTGCTGCGCCTGAGGGATCGCGCCCGGCGCGACCTCGCGGGTTTGCTGCGTGCGATGCCGGATGCGCAGAGGCTCATCGAAGCGCCGAGACAGCGGCTCGACCTCGCGAGCTTGAAGCGCGACCGGGCGCGCGAGACGATGGCCGGCAAGCGCCAGCTTGCGCTTGCCACGCTCGCGCGGCGCCTCTCGGCGCAGAAGCCCGAGGCGCGTCTCGCCCGCCAGCGCGAGCGGCTTGATGGCCTGAAGCGTCGGCTACCGGAAGTGCTCGCGCGCCAGCAGCTGCGCTACAGGGAGCAGCGCGTGCAACTCTCGGAGCGCCTTGCCCGCGCCTTTGCGAGCCGCATCGGCCAGTCGCGGAAAGAGGCAGCGCAGGGGAAGGCTCGGCTTGAGACGCTGGCCCAGCGCCTGCAGCGCGCACCGAAGATGGCATGGAGACCGAAACACGATCAGCTCTTGAAAGCCGAACAACTGCTCGGCGCTCTGAGCTATCACAACGTGCTCGCGCGCGGCTTCGCCGTGGTGTTCGACGAGGCGGGCAAGGCGGTGCCCAGCCGGGCGCGGGCCGCCCAGGCCTCGCGCCTCACGCTGGAATTCGCCGATGGCCGCATCGATGCCCTGCCGGCGGATGGCGAGGCGCTGAAGCCCGCCCCGCGCCTGGCGAAACCGGCCAAGCCGGGCGGTGGCGGGCAAGGCAGCCTTTTCTGATATTGCTGGATGTTGACTTGAAAAACGGGCCCGAAACCAAGTAGGAACAGGCCGGTCAGGAGCCCACCATGCTGCGCCCCCCCGCGCTCGGCACAGAAGCCGTGCTCGAATACTCGAACAGTGACTACCGGATCATCCGGCAGGGCACGTTCGTGCGCTGCGGCGTGACCGGCAATCCCATCCAGCTGGATGATCTGTGCTACTGGAGCGCGGAGCGGCAGGAGGCCTATTCGAGCCCCGAGGCCGTGCTGACGCGGCTGCGCGAGGAATCGACCGCGCGATAGATCGCGGCCAGCAGGTCATCCGGCAGGGGCACCGAGACTGGCAGAATCTTTGCCGCCTCCCTCAGCTTTTCCCGCGCCGGACCGCCGGCGAGACGCATCGCATCCTTCTCGGTCGTGACAAGCATGGCGCCCAGTTTCCCGGCCTCCGAAAGCAAGGCCGAAGCCTCGCTTTCCGTGAAGGCATGGTGATCGGGGAAGGCGCGCAGGCGAATGATTTCCGCGCCGATCTCCCGCAGCGTTTCCGCGAATTTCTCCGGCCGGCCGATGCCGCAGAAGGCGAGCACGCATTGGCCGCGCAAGGCTTCCGCGATGCGCGGATCAGCCGCGATGGCGCTGGCAAATACTGGCCTCCCGCGCAATTCCACCGCGACATGGTGCCGATCCGCGCCAATCATCAGAATGGCATCCATGTGCCGAAGCATGGGCCGAAACGGCGCGCGCAAGGGGCCCGCCGGCACGCAGAATCCGTTTCCGAAGCCAGCGCCGCCATCGACCACCGCGAGGGTGAAATCCTTCGCAAGATGCGGATTGTGGAGAGCATCATCGAGCACCAGCACGCTCGCGCCGCGCTGGATCGCGAGTTTGGCCCCGGCACGCCGGTCGCGCGAGACGATCACGGGGCATGTCCGCGCAAGCATCAGCGGTTCATCGCCAACCATCGCGGCGGTATCGCGCGCAGGTTCCACGCGGTGGGGGCCATGAAGCCTTCCGCCATAGCCGCGCGAGAGGATGAAAGGCTTTTCCCCGCGCTGCGCCAGCGCCGTTGCGAGGGCACGCGCCACCGGGGTTTTCCCCGCACCGCCCGCCGTGAAATTGCCGATCGCAATCACGGGCACCGCCACGCGCTCGCCCGGATTCGCAAGCCGCGCCAACGTAAAGCGCCCATAGAGCCAGCCGATGGGCGCGAGCAGCCACGCGGCAAGCCGGTTCCCTCCCGCCTGCCAGAAGGCCGGCGCCCGCATCAGGGCTTCTCCAGCCACGGGCGAAGCGCCTCGAGCGTGCGCTTCAATGCGCCTTCGTGCCGCGCGATGGCCTCGCGGCCGCGGGTCCCGAGCTGCGCGCGGGCCTCGGCATCGGTGAGAAGCGCCAGCACATGGCGGTGCAGCCTTTCGGCATCCGGCGCGATCACGACGCCACAGGCGGCGGCAAGATCAGCGTAAATGTCGCGGAAATTCGCGACATGCGGGCCGGAGATGACCGGGCAATCGAGCTTGATCGGCTCGATCGGGTTGTGCCCGCCATGCGCCACCAGCGAGCCGCCCATCAGCGCAAGCGTGGAGAGCGAGAACAGGAGACCCAGTTCGCCAAGGGTATCCGCCAGGTAGAAGGCATGGCCGGGTTGCGGTTCTTCCCCGAGGCTGCGGCGGGCACTCGCGGTGCCTTCGCTTGCGAGAAGCGCGGCAATCGCCTCGCCCCGCTGCGGGTGACGCGGCGCGATGATTGTCAGCAGTTCCGGCAAGGTCTGCGTGAGGCCTTTCGCCAGCGCGATGATCTGCTCTTCCTCGCCCGGATGCGTGGAGGCCGCGAGCAGAACCGGCCGCGTGCCGATGGCGGCAGCAAGCGTGGCGCGGGCGCCTTCATCCACCGGCAGCGGCGGCACATCGAATTTCAGGTTGCCCGGCGAGGAAGCCGGCGCACCCAGTGCACGAAAGCGCTGCGCGTCGGCATCGGATTGGCCCGTCAGCAATGCGAGCGGCGCGAGAAGCGGCCGCGAGAGCGAGGGCAGGCGCGACCAGCGCCGGAAGGAGCGATCCGACATCCGCCCGTTGATGATGCCCACGGGCACGCGGCGCCGATGCGCTTCCATGATCAGGTTCGGCCAGATCTCGCTCTCGCAGAAGAGCGCGAGATCCGGCTGCCAATGATGGACGAAGCGCGAGACCGGTCCCGGCAGATCGACCGGGACGAATTGATGGATCGCGCCTTTCGGCAGGCGCTGCGCCGCAAGCGTTGCGGAGGTCACCGTGCCGGTGGTCAGCAGCACCGTGCTATGCTCGCCCAGCGGAGGGACAAGCGGAAGGATCGACATCGTCTCGCCCACGCTCGCTGCATGGAGCCAGATGAGCCGGCCCGCAGGGCGCGGCAATCCGGCCTTCCCGAAGCGCTCGCCGATGCGCGCGGGGTCTTCCTTGCCGCGCTTCAGCCGGGTGCGGAACAGCAGCGGCACGGCGGGCGCGACGGCATGCGAGGCCAACCGGTAGAGCACGAGAGGCAGGGTGCGCCCGCTCATGCCAAGAACTCCGCTGCCTTGGCCGCGCGGGCCAAAGCCACACTCTCGCGGTTGCCCCCGGGATCGGCGGAACCGAGCGCCGCATAGGCCTCGGCATAGGCCAGATCCATCGCGATCTCGACCGCGCGACGGCAAGCCTCGCGCCGGGCGGCATCGGCCTCCTTCGGAACGAAGATCGGCTCGCCGATGACAAGGGCCGTGCGTCCGAAGGGCAGCCCGATGCTCGCGGAATCCCAGGAGTTCAGGTCGATCCGCCGCGAGCAGACGGTCGCGACCGGCAGGATGGGCCGGCCGGACAAGGCGGCCAGCGCGATGATGCCTTCCCCCGCCACGCGGCTGACCTTCGGCACATCGGCGGTCATGGAAACATGATCGCCCGCTTCGAGCAGGGCGAGCAATTGCCGCAGGGCCTGGATGCCGCCGCGCTTGCGCACCTGATCGGAGCGCTGTGCGCCCGAGCCGCGCACCACGAACATGCCGAGTTTCTCGGCGGCGATCGCGTTGATCGCCCCGTCGCCATGGCGGGAAATCATTACGTGGATGCGATCCTGCGGGCGCAGGCCGAAGGTCTGCATGAAATGCTGGCCATGCCACATGGTGATGATGACCGGGCCATCTTCCAACCAGGCATGGCCATCGGCGGGAATCACCGTCATGGGGCTCGTGCGTTGCACGAAACGCAGATAGCCCGCGAGAAGTGAGCCCAGGAAACGCTGGACAGGTTCGCTCCGCGCGATCGCCTTCAGCATGGCCCGACCATCGATCGGAAGAGGCTCGACCGCCTCATCGCATCACGCATCGGGATCGAGCAGGCGGTGCAGATGCACCACGAAATAGCGCATCTGCGCGTTATCGACCGTCGCCTGCGCCTTCGCCTTCCAGGCGGCATGCGCGCTCTTGTAATTCGGATAGACGCCCACGATGTCGAGCTTCGAAAGGTCCTTGAAGGTCGTGCTGTCGAGATCGGTCAGTTCGCCGCCGAAAACGAGGTGGAGCAATTGCGGTTCGGCATTCGGCGCGGTCATCAGGGCAACTCCCGGTGCGGCAGGCCGGAAAAGCCGAGGCCCCGGCCGCTTGTGATCAGCCGCGTTTCGCCGCAGAAAGGCTGCCCGTCAAGAGCGAAGGCATCACCCGGTCGAGCAAGCCACGGCTTCCGGCCAGCAAGGCCGGGTGTTCATCGCCCCTCAGCGTGTAGAGCGGTGGCCGGCCATCAGGCCCGAGCAACGCGCCCCCCGCCTCCTCAAGGATACAATGCGCGGCCACGATATCCCAATCATGCGCACCGGGCCGGGCGAGAGCGAGATCGAGATCGCCCGAAAGCGGCCGGACCAGGCGATGCGCGAGCGCGGCGATGTTCGGCATGCCCTCGATGGCGAGGCCGCTCTCGCGCGCGACGATTTCGAAAACGCCGCGCGGGCCGGCGGCGCGGATGGGCGAAGGGGGTTCCGAAGCGAGCATCACGGGTTGACCCTGATAGCGTGCCCCGCCGCCGCGATGGGCCGCGAACATCGCGCCGCGCGCCGGAACATGCAGCAGGCCGATCACCGGCTCGCTGCCCGCGAGCACACCCAGGGCAATGCACCAGTCATCCCGCCCCTCCATGAAGGAGCGCGTGCCATCGATCGGGTCGATCACGATGGTGAGGCCATCCTCCGGCCCATCCCAGGCCTCGGGCCGCTCTTCCGAATGATAGCGCAGGGGGCCGAAGCCGTCCCGGCCGAGCCCGGCAACGGCATCCGCGATCAGCGCATCCACCGCGAGATCGGCGCTGGTGACCGGCGAGTTGCCCTTCCAGTCGATCCGGGCACGGGTGCGCTCGCCGCGGCGCCAATCCGCCAGCGCGCGTTGTCCGGCACGATGGACGAGCGCCTCGAGCCAGCCTTCCAGCCAAGCGAGATCGAGCGGAAGCGGCGGGCGTGTCATCGCCAGGCCAGCACCAGCAGGCCAATCATGCCGATGAAGAGCGATGTCCAGGTCAGAAGCATGCCGTAAACACGCCCGAAGCTCTTGCCGATGCTCTGGCCCAGGCCGAGGGCGTGGAGGACGCGACCGAGGAGGCCGGTGAAGCCCACGGAATGCACGAGCCATTCGCTTGCCCCGAGCATCGGCAGCAGCACCAGGATCGCGAGGATCAACGGCGTCTGTTCGCTGAAATTGCTGTGCACGCGGATGCGCTGCGCCAGCGCCTGGTTGCCGCCATCACCGATCCCCACCTTCTGGGACATCCGGAAGAAGGCGACCCGCGCCGTCAGCACGATGCCGACAAGCACGAGCGCGACCACATAGGTTGCAGCGAAAGAGAGGGAATTGGCATCGATGGCCGCGAGTGTTCCGTTCATGGCTTCACTTGGAGCGAGCGGGCGGGGTGACGAAACCCTGCCTATCGCGATTTGCTG
>NZ_JBJTDY010000030.1:0-8935 GCF_046092605.1 Rhabdaerophilum sp.
GGGCGTACGGTCGGGATCAAGGCGCGGTATAAGTTCGGAGATTGACCCCATGCTTGATCGGCGCGACCTCGGTGATCCGCAGGGCCCGCACCGGCGCCATGGCGGCCAGCGACTGGATCCGATCTCTGCTTGAGCGCAGGCCCGCCCGGGTCGTCACCGTCGCCATGGCCAACAAGACGGCCCGCATCGCCTGGGCTGTCCTGAAGCGCGGCGAAGTCTACCGCCCACCGGTCATGGCCTGATCGAGATCGCCGCGGCCAGCGCCGTCGCTCCGAACTGTAAGGGTGCACGAGAGATGATGATGACGATCTGAACGCGGCCGCAGACCAGGACAACCCGTGGTGCTGTCGGAGCCTTGATCTCGGTAGACGGAATGGGACCTGATCAGCGGACTCCATCAGGGCCAGCGGCCATCAGCGCCGCACCAGCAGGCCGGACAGATGACCGCACCCCAACAGATCTCAGCATCAGCCCAACTTCACCCATGCAGCGCAGGGGCCGTCCACAGATGACAGCACCCAGCGAAGCCCGGCCAGCGCTCCAGCACCGGCCCTGTCCGCGTCAGGCCATCGCTCACGCCCCTCGCCTTGTGCCGGCAAGCGACGGTTGTCGCCTGATCGAGGGCGGGGTGAAGACATCTGCGGCCTGGCGGAGTTAACCCACCCGTCCTTGGCCGTCAGTCCGCCTGCAGGATATCCACCTGGGCGCCATTGGGTAGATGCACAATGCAGCCGTGGATGCGCCCGTAGGGGGCGATAGTGGCCGAATAGACCTTGGCGCCTGCGGCGACGCACCGGCTTTGGGCATCTGGGACGGGCAAGCGCAACGTTAAAAGGCCGAGGCGTGGCGCGCGCGCCGTTCCGCCAAAGGAACGGCCGGCGAGCCCACCGAACGCGATGGAAGCGATTGTGCCTTCCTCGCGCTTGGCTTCCTGCCACCAGCGAACCGACCGCGTGGTCTGAGCGACCATAGCATGGGGCAGGGCGAAAAGATTGGGGCCAGGCTCAGCGGTTAGACCATCAAACGAGAGCCGGACAGCGAGCGACAGATTGCGCAGCGCAGTCTCAGTCGCCGCCGGGCGGTCGGTCACGGTGAAGGCTGTGACAGGCCGAGACACGAGACTCCTCCAGCCTGGCTCGGCGAGCGGCGGCTCGACCCTTTCCAAGAGGCCCAGAACCAACCCGTCGGGGCCCACCATCATCGCCTCGCGCACCCGAAATGGCGGCACAGTAAAGCTGACCGGATCGCTGAAGCCCTGAAACCCCGCCGCTTGCAAACGATTGAACACAAGATCGATGTCGCGCACCCGCACGTTGAGGCCTGACCAGCCGCCCGCCTCCCAAGGCTGGGCGGAGGAGCGGATGCGGCCCGCCGCCGGGCCGGTGCTGAACGCGACCAACCGAATAAAGCCGCGTCTAGCCCCCGGCTCGCGCATCAGCGCTTCCTGCGCAGTCTCGCCCTTGGCGAGCCCCCACTCACGCAATTGTTCGGCGGAAACCGAGCCGCGATGGACAAGCTCATAGCCGAGGACATCTCGAAACAGCGCTTGCCGAGCGTCAAGATCGCCCACCGAGACAACCGCCTCGAGCCAGCCGTCTCCCGCCGCGGCGGACAAATCAGCGGCGGTGATGTGTCCGCAAGACGCTATGCCCATCGCAGCAAGGCCAAGGAAATGGCTCAAGCGCGTAAGAAGCCGTCAATTATCTCGCCCATCCGATCGCTGGCGACATCCCAAAGACCGTGGCCGAGATCGGGCAACTCTTGCACGGGTGCGTCGGGGCGCACTGCCATGGCGCGCCCGGTTGCGTCCCACAAATCATCGCGCGGTCGAATGATCATGAGCGGTTGGCGCACGCGGGCCAGCGCGTCGGCCATGTCGTAGGCGGCGATGGCGCTTGCCCCGCGTTCGCGGGCGCCGGGGCGCATCTTCTCGGCGTAGGTGCGCATCACCATCTCCCGCGTCTGCCCCGGCCCCCGCCAACGCCAGGACCGGCGCCATTCTTCCCGCGCCCAGTCTCCTTCCTCGTCAAACGGGATCGGGGTCTGGGCGCCGAAGCTCGCGCGCTCTTCGGCAGAGAAGACGGGCACGGCACAAAGCGCGAGACGGCGCACGCGCAATCCGCCCGAGAGGGCGATCGCGCAAGCGATCGCCGCCCCCGTATGGTAGCCGAGGAGATCAACTGGCCGGTCGTCGAGCCCGAGCGCAGAGGCGGCTTCGGAAAGGGCGCTCGCATAGGCGTCGATCCTCTGCGGATCGGGCAGGGGGTCGGACATGCCATAGCCGGGCGTGTCCAGGATCACGACGCGCCGCCCCTTCGCGAGCTTCAGGGCGACACGCTCGTAGATCTGGCCCGAGTTCGGCACATGATGGAAGCACAGAAGGGGCGGGCGCCGTCCTTGGCCGACGCTGCGATAGTGAATCTGGCCGTGCTTGGCGTTGGAGTAACCGCGCCGGACCACGCTTTGTTCAGCCGCCTGGGCCGTTGCGGCGGGCCCGATCCCCACACCGATGGCGGCGCCAAACAAGCCGCGCCGATCAAGCATGGGGTCAATCTCCGAACTTATACCGCGCCTTGATCCCGACCGTACGCCCATCGGCCGGGGTTACCTGGAAAGCCCGCTTCAAACTGCCGGGGAAAGGCTGGGCGAAAAAGCTGTTGAAGTCGCTGAAGCGGATGATGACCGGCGGGGTGCGCTCGTCAAACAGATTGTCGACGAAACCGGCGATGCTGAACGTATCGGTCTCGTAGCCGATGAGCAGGTTCACCTTCGTCTGGTCGCCCGTACCGGCGAAATTCGAGGGCTCTGAGAACTGGGTCGACCGGAAGGTGAGGTCTGCGCGGACATAAAGATCGGCGTCCTCCAGCGGATGGGTGTATTGCCCGCTAAGCGCGGCTTGCCACTTGGAAGAGCGCGGCAGCCTGTTGCCGGAGACATCGGCCCCGAACACGCCGTTTGGCCGCTGAACCAAGCGCAAGCCGGGAAGTGTCGCGACCTGCCCTGTCGCCCGGTCTATACCGGCGAGCGCCGGGTCGACATAGGAATCAAACTTCGCATCTGAAAGCGAGATTGCAGCCGTCAAATCGATGCGATTGGTCGGCCGCGCGGTCACGTCGAACTCGAAGCCCTGCGAATGGGACTGGGCAGCGTTGGCGATATAGGTGTTGTTGGCGGGCCCCCGTGAGGAGGCGGAGACCACCTGCTGATTGGTCCAATCGACGTAGAATAGCGTCAGGTTGGCGAGCAGATGCTTATCAAACAGCGCTTGTTTGGTCCCGATCTCGTAGGTCCAGTTGCTTTCGGGCGCATAGGCGCGCTCTGCGTCGAAAATGTTGACTTGATCGTTGAAGCCGCCGGTCTTGAAGCCCTTGGCTGCCGAGACGTACCATAGGCTGTCGTCGGTCGGTTTCCAGTCGAGGATGAAGCGTGGCGTCCAGCTATCCCAGGTCGCCTTGCGTCGTGGATCAGCTACGAAAGCTGCGCCGCGGAAGTAGTCGAAGGTCTTGGTTTCCTCGCTCCAGCGCAAATCGAGCGTGGCGTTTAGACCGGGCTGGACTTCATAGCCCAGCGACCCGAACAGAGCGACCGCATCCGTCTCCGTAATCGATAGAAAGGGCCCGTTGTTCCGGACAGGGTTTTGGCTGCGCGCTGCTGGAGGCAGGAAGAACTGCGCATAGCTACGATTCTGGAACTTGTTTCGGAAGTTGTAGACGAATACGCCGGCCAACGCCGTGATCCGCTCGCCCGTGTAGGATATACGGACTTCCTGGCTCGCATCCCTACGGTTGATGAGATTGCCGAACGTGAACAGCTTGTCTGCAAGATAATCGACGTCCTGATCGTAGAGTTGGTCTTCCGTCGTATAAGACGAGAGGGACGTCAGCTTGACCATGTCGTTGACGTCGTAGGTCAAAGTCAAAGCCGCGCGGAAAGTCTCGCGGGTGAATCCCTGCACCCCGTCCGAAGCCGAGCAGCACACTACCCCAGCGGGCGGGTTCTCTGGCGCATCGCCGCGGAAGAACCCGAGCGAACCGCCGTTGGAAAGGGTGAGCGCAACATTGGCCGGAACCAGGAACGCCGCAGCGGTCGAATCCTTGTCGTCAGAATAATTCAGCCGCAGATTCGCCTCGAAGGCGGCGGCGGGCGTCAGGCGCAGGGCGGCGTTCAGCGCGGTGGTTTTCTGCCGGTTTAAGTCTGGCCCGGCGGGGTTCTGGTTCTCAAAAAAGCCGCCCCAATCGCGGCGGATAACGCCTAAGTGCCCAGCAAGCAGGCCCTCGATCAGCGGCCCTGACACGCCCGCGCGCGCCTCATAGCGATCCTTGTCGCCGACCGTCACTTCGCCGAAGCCTTCGAACGTATCGCTCGGCTTGCGTGTGATGAAGTTGATCGCCCCTGCGAAGGTATTGCGCCCATAAAGAGCAGATTGGGGACCCCGCGCCACTTCGATGCGCTCAAGGTCGGTAAGAAGCATATTGGCGCTTGAGCGTCCAGAAACATAGGCTCCGTCGATGAAGATGCCCACCGGCAATTCATCGCCGATGCCGGCAAGTCCAATCCCGCGCATCGAAACGCTGGGGTTGTTACGACCAAACGGGTCTGACGCCGACAAGGATGGTACGACGAAGGAGAGCCGATCTAGCGTATCAATGCGCTGGCGCTCGATCGCGGTTTCATTGAACGCGACGATAGAAAGCGGAATGTCCTGCAGGGACTCATTGCGAAGGCGCGCCGTTACGATCACCTCATCAAGCAAAGACGACTCGGGCTCGCCTGGTCCATTGGGGACGGGCGGCGTGGTCTGCGCGAACGCACTGCCGATAATACTGGTCGACAGAGCTAGCCCCGCCAGAATCGACCGATCTGGGTAACGCACTTTCATTCTGGCCGCCCCCTAGAAACACCAAGCCGGGATTATGCCGATGATCACCTGTGCGTCATAGGCGGCCCAGGTTCTAACAGCTATCACCTGCGCGCCGGCGCAGGCCTCATGCGCCGGCGCGCAGGCGCCGCGATTGCGCTTTCACCACCGCAATTACTTGCTGTACGGCTGAGGATTGGCGTCCCCGTGCGGTGAAAAGGGTCAATTGCGCCGGCACTGCAGGCTCAGAGATGGATGCAGTCTTGAGAGCGCGCTGACGAACATATTCAAGCGACGCACAACCCGGCAGCACACTGTAGCCATGGCCCCACGCAACAGTGTCGAGCAAAGCCGAAAGCGCGTCGATTTCCAGCGCCGGGTGCAGTTCAAAGCCGTGATCGCGCGCGGCCTTGTCTAGCCAGCGGCGTAGCCCATTCTGGACGGTCGGCAGCACCATGGCCCGCCCTTCCAGATCTGCAAACCGCACAGCGGACCCGATGCAATCGCGTTCGAAGAGAGCCGGCGTCCCCACAAGGAACATCTCGTCGTCGAATAAAACCTCGCCGTCGATCAGGTGGCGCACCTGCGTTAGCGGAATATAGGAAACGGCGAGATCGGCGCTGCCGTCCGCGACCCATCCCGTAACGCCGGCGCCGTAGCCCTCAATAATGCGAAGGCGAATATCAGGCAGCTGCTCACGCACGGCGAGAACCACCGGACTGGAGATGACATGGGCCACCAGCGGCGTCACCGCGAGCGTGACGGCGCCCGCGGGGCTTGCCCGCTCCTTGGCGATGGCGGCCTCTAGCCGATCATATTGCTCATTGATGGAGGCGGCGAACTCCATAACTGTTTCACCCGCCGGCGTCAGACGAACGCCCCGCCCCGTGCGCTCGAACACGCGCAGTTTCAGCGCCTGCTCGATCAACTTGATTTGCTTGGTCAAAGCAGGCTGGCTCAAGCCCGACGTCAGCGCCGCCTTGCTGAAGCTGCCGGCCCGCGTCACCGCCACGAAGGCCGAGATCTGTTTGGGCGTCAGCACCTGGGCGAGGCCTTCCTAAACGCGCTGGCTTACCTCGCAATATCCGCCCTCAGGGTCGAAAAAGCAAAGCATCTTCAGCCGTGTTACGCCGCCGCCCTCCCGCGCAGGAACCGACCACTCCGCGGGAGGGCTAGAAATTATCGCGCCTGCCGAAACCGCGCGCTGATGGAGAGCTTCAACGTCGGTGCAGTTGAAGACCTTCACCGTCTGGCCCGGGCGAAGCTGGCCATCCGCCGGCGCCATAGTGGCCGATGCCCCAGGAAGGCCGCCAATATAAGATAGAAAGCCGATCATCCCCAGTTCGGGGTGGGTCGCTTGGAGCATGATCAGACGGGCGGGCGCCTGATCGGGCGCGCCTGTTGGCGGAAAGCGGGCGTCCACCGCCAGGGTTTGATCATACCAGCGCTTCATGCCGAACACCGCCGCGTAAAAATCGGCCATGTGTTCGGCGTCCGCGCAGATCCATGTGGTGCGCCGGAAGAGAGCAGGTTCGGGCGCCGGCATGCTCATGTGGCCGTCTCCGGCGCGATCCGCACGACCTGCTTGCCAACGTTTGTCCCTTCAAACAGCCCCGCCAGCGCCTTGGGCATGATTTCCAGCCCCTCGAGCAGGTTCTCTTGCCAGACAAGCCGGCCGCTGGCGATCCAATCGGCGAGCGCCTCTTCAGCCTCTGCATAGCGATCGGCGAAGGCATAAATCTGGAAGCCCTTCATCTGCGCGTTCGCATAGACGAGCTTGAAATAGTTAGAGGGACCGACGGGCTTGCCATCCGCCATGTACTGCGAGATCGCCCCGCACAGGATAATGCGCGCACCCTGACGCATGCGATTGAGCGCAGCCTCAAGCGTCGCCCCGCCTACATTGTCGAAGTAGATGTCGAGGCCATCGGGCATATGGTCGTCGATCGCCTCGTCCAGCGCGCCGCGGCGATAGTCAATGGCGCTGTCATAGCCCAGGCGGTGGATCGCGGTTGCGGCCTTTTCCGGCCCCCCACAGACCGCCACAATCGGAGTGCAGCCCATGATCCGTGCGATCTGACCGACGGAGGAACCGACCCCGCCCACCGCTCCGGAGACAAGGATACGATCGCCGGGTTTGGGATCTGCCAGTTTCATACCGAAATAGGCGGTGTAGCCCGTGATCCCCAAAACGCCGATCGCGGTGGACATCGGCGCGATCCGGCCAGCGTAGCGGCTCACATAGGTCAGGCGCGCGCCGTTGGAGAGCGCATAGTCCTGCCAGCCGAACGGCCCATGCACCACATCGCCGATCCGGAACTTTGGGTGGCGCGAGGCGACGACCCGGCCGACGCCGCGCCCGCGCATCGTCTCGCCAATGGCGACGGGCCGTTCGATCGTGCCGCCGTCGAGAACATATTGCGCCATCACCGGCGCAAGGCTGAGGTAGTGCTGGCGGATGAGAAACTCACCCTCGGCCGGGGCCGGTACCGGAACCTCTTCCAGCCGAAAGTCGGCTGGCGAGACCAGGGTCTTGGGCCGCCTGGCCAGCACCCAACGACGGTTGGTCTCCATCCTTCAAACGCCTCATGCAGTGTCGAACAAGAGCCCAGTGTCGCTTGCCTGCGCAGGGAGCGCCACGTGCTGGAAGTTATATCAGCTAGATCGGTGGAGCGGGTTTGGCTCTTGCTGCGAGGCGGGTGGCCCGCGCCCGGCTCCGTGAAAGGGGTCTTGTCAGGTGAAACTCACCGCGACCGTCTCGGCATGATAGACGGCTGCGATGGCCCGCAATCCAAAGTCCGACAATCCGTTCCGCTGGTTCGACTCCTCGCCGGAGGTGATCCAGGTGGTGGTGATGCTGTACGTCCGCCTCCCGTTGTCGCTTCGGAACGTGGAGGCCCTCGCGTTCGAGCGCGGCGTCGACATCTGCCACGAGACGGTGCGCAAGTGGGTGGGCCGCTTCGGTCCGATGTTCGCATCGAAGATCCGGTCGCGCCGGGTCCAGGCCATGTGCCAGCACACCCACTGACGCTGGCGCCTGGACGAGGTTTTCGTGCGTGTGAACGGCGAGCGGCGCGACCTCTGGCGGGCCGTGGATCACGACGGTGAGGTGCTCGAGTCCTTCGTGACGAGGAAGCGGGACTAAGCCGCAGCATTGAAATTCCTCAAGAAGGCTCTGAAGCGCCACGGCCCCGCGCGCGTCATCGTCACCGAGCGGCTCCGATCCTACCGGGCGGCGATGAAGCAGTTCGGGAACCAGGACAAACAAGATGTTGGCCGCTGGCTCAACAACCGGGCTGAAAACAGCCACCAGCCCTTCCGACGACGGGAACGCGCCATGCGGCGGTTCCGACGAATGAAGACGCTGCACCGGTTCGCCGCCACCCACGCCTCATTCCGCAACCACTTCAGTCAGGAGCGCCAACGCGTCAGCCGGGTCATCTGCGAGGAACGCCGCTCAGCCACCCTGGCTGAGTGGAAATCCCTCATGGCCTGAGGTCATGCGTGGGTGGGGCGAATTCCGTCTAACTGGAGACAAGTTGAGGTTCGACTGATACCACCGCCACCGGTCTCAACAACGTTCCAACTGTTTTGTCTTCACCTGCAGGACCGCCCTGCTCGCGGCTCTCGACTATCCCGACCGGCCCCTAATGGCTGAGCCCGACCTTTCGCCTGCCGGCGGCTGAACAGAAACGCGCAAATGATTCCATCCCGCCGGCGCCCCCGAGGTCAGGAGGGGGCGGCCATCACGGCCGCCCTGTCGGGCCAAGGTCGACGCCCGTCAGAGCCTCGGCTGCAGCGCCGGGGTCGGTCTCGCTGACATCGAGGAGATCGAGCTGGCGGCGGATTTCGGCGTGGCGCGCGGCCGTCAGCTTGTAGCCCAGGAAGCAGGCGCCGCCAACAGGCCCGAGGCGATCCGCGGCCTGGAGCTCGCCTACATCGGCGGCCCGATCATCTTCGTGATGGCCGCCGGCGCCTGCTTCCTGGGCTACAAGCTGACGGCCGCGCGCCACGCCGAAATCCGCCGCCAGCTCGATCTCCTCGATGTCAGCGAGACCGACCCCGGCGCTGCAGCCG
>NZ_JBJTDY010000031.1:0-5655 GCF_046092605.1 Rhabdaerophilum sp.
GCAGCAGATTGACGCGCCGCGACAATCAACCTGAGAAAGAACTTGCTCCACACAAGCCAACGCGGCAAAATCCAAATCGCCGCGACACACCTGTCTCATCCTGATTGTCGCCCGCGTCTCTCCCAGATTGTCGCGCTACAAACAGGTCGCTCATCGAGTTCACGAAGATCATCCGCGGCTTTTTCCACTGCGCGGGTTGCATCAGCCTTGATGGCCAGAGCGTCAGGTCGAAGCCTTGTTCGTAGGGGTGCCCAGCAACCCCACGCCAACGTTCCGCAAAGCGTTCAGCGTAGCAGTTGTCGCAGCCCGGACCGATCTTTGTGCAGCCCGTCACCGGGTTCCAAGTTGCGTCAGTCCATTCGATTTCCGACGTTTGCGCCACGAGGCTGCCTCGTTATTGGACCTCATTCTATCCGAGGTTCGACTCAGAACAAAGAACGAACCTGCGGCCTTCGAATAAGAAATTGCTGCTTCGATTTAACAGCTTATTTGGGAGCGATTGAGGTTTCGTTAACCAAAGAAAACTCGAACTCCCGCCCCGGCCTGATCGTCTAACCGTATGAAGAAGCGAGGGTTTCTGTCCGTATGGTGGTGGCTTCAGTACACAGGTCGGGAGAGAAACGGGCCACTCGGAGAATGCGGCCCGGAGTTCGCGGGCAGCGCAGTGCAGAGGTCCAACCTGCAAAGCCTTTGGCACGTTGCGCTTTTTTCTGCCGCACCGTGCGCTGGGAGACGCTTCACTTGAAGGCAATGGCGGAGAGGGAGGGATTCGAACCCCCGGTACGCTTGCACGTACTCCGCATTTCGAGTGCGGCGCGATCGACCACTCTGCCACCTCTCCGTGGAACGCTTCCGATGCGCTGGTCAGGGGCGCGGAATACAGAAGCCCGAGCGCAAGCGCAAGGGGGAGGCGCGGCTCGGGCGGTGTGATCTTTTGGAAGGCGTGTCTTGCGTCGCAATATCCCGGGGCAAGATCCCGGGGCAAGATCTCGGTCGGCATGTGTCCAACAAGACGTCGAACCTGCTTGACTTTCGCGCGATCCTCCGGCTTAAGCGCGTTTCCTGCAAAGCGCGGCGAAGAACCGCGCATTTTTCGTTTTGAGGCTTCGGGCAACGATCCCGTCGCGGAATGATCCGCGAAAGCCGCGAGACAGAAACGCAAAAAGGCTGCCCGGGGCATGTTCCCCGAAGGTGGTGCGAGAAAAGGAACCATTTATGTTCGCAGTCATCAAGACTGGCGGCAAGCAATACAAGGTTGCCGCCAACGACGTCATCACCATCGAGCGCCTCGATGCCGAGGCCGGCGAGGTGGTCGCTTTCGATCAGGTTCTCATGCTGGGCGGCGACACGGTCATGGTCGGCTCGCCGATTGTGGCGGGCGCCACGGTTGCGGCTGAGGTGGTCGAGCAGGCCCGCGGCCCGAAGGTCATCTCCTTCAAGAAGCGCCGCCGCCAGAATTCGAAGCGCAAGAAGGGCCATCGTCAGGATCTGACGATTGTCCGCATCACGGAAATCCTCACCGGCGGCAAGAAGCCGTCGGGTGCCAAGGTGGCGAAGCCTGTCGTGGCGGCAGCCCCGGCCGGGGCGGTCGATGCCTCGAACCTCTCGCTCATCGCGGGCATCGGCCCGACGATCGAGAAGAAGCTCCGCGCAGCGGGCATCACCGCCTGGTCGGAAATCGCCGCCTGGGGCGAGGCCGACATCGCGAAGTGGGACGAGGACCTGAAGCTGCGCGGCCGCATTACCCGCGAGGAGTGGGTGGAGCAGGCGAAAGAGCTTCTCGCCGGCAAACCGCCGCGCGCGAAGGCCGACCAGGCCGAACTCGCCTCGGGCAAGGATTATTGATCACCGGGATGTGTCAGCAGCGCTGACATTTTTCGCGTGATTTCGTGACAATTCTCGGGTAGGGATTCTGGCATCAGTTTCCCGTGCCCTTTTCGGATCTAGGAGCGCCACAATGGCTCACAAAAAAGCAGGCGGTTCGTCGCGCAACGGTCGTGATTCTCACGCCCAGCGCCTTGGCGTGAAGAAGTTCGGCAACGAATCCGTTCTCGCGGGCAACATCATCGTGCGCCAGCGCGGCACGCGTTGGCATGCCGGCACGAATGTCGGCATGGGCACCGACCATACCCTGTTTGCGACCGCCGATGGCCAGGTCGTCTTCAAACAGAAAGGCCCGCGTCAATACGTCAATGTCGTACCGGCCGCCGCCAAGGCGGCAGAATAAACCGGCGAGGAGCCAAGCCTCCCCGCCGGGCTTCTCGGAAGAGAACCACAGGCGGGTGAGCGGGGAAAAGGCCAACAGCCGGAAATCCCTCACAAAAGCGAAACCGCAAGCGGGGAAGTCCGGGAAACCAGACTTCCCCCTCGTTTTTTCACGGTCCTGTCGCTTTCGGCCTTCAAGCCTCGGGCGATACCGGACGGAGGTTTCGCACCATGTTTCCTGATCTGTTTCGTGATGATGTGTTCACGCTCGAGACCGCGCGGCTGTTCCTGCGCTGGCCGAAGGCAAAGGATGTTGCCCTTCTGATCGCCGAGGCAGGAGATCGTCGTGTTGCCGAGCCTCATGCGGTCATCCCCCATCCCTACCTTCCGGAAGATGCAATCCGCTTCGTCTCCGAGGCCCGTTCGCAGAACATGGAAGGGAAGGGCGTCTATCTCGCCATCACGCCCCGGAAGGATCAGGAACGTCTTGTCGGCGTTGCATCGCTTCGCCTGCGCTCGACTGGCGAGGTCTCGCTCGGCTATTGGCTCGGCGTGCAGCATTGGGGCAAGGGCTATGCCACCGAGGCGGCCCAGGCCGTATTGGACGCAGCCTTCCTCTATTCCGATGTGAAGGCCATCATCGCCAGTGTTCGGGTGATGAATGATCGCTCACGAGCCGTGTTGGAGCGTTGCGGGTTCCAGTATGCCGGATCAGGCATGAGCGAGCGGCCCGCCTGGGGAGATCGCGTCTCGACCGACAGTTATCGCCTCAAGCGGGCCACCTGGGCTTCGCTCAAGGGCTGGCGCGCGCCGCTTCCGACCGAAAGGCCGGAATTCCGGGAGATCGCGTGATGCATCGCCTGCCGGACATCATGGACACAGAACGGCTTCGGCTTCGGCGGGCGAAACCCTCCGATGCCGAAGCCCTTTTCTCGCTCTTCAACAATTGGGTGGTGGTGAAATGGCTTGCCCGGCCAAGCTGGCCCAATGAGATTGCGCGGACTCATGCCTATCTGGAGCAAGTCAATCAGTCGCCACTTGGAGAGCATTACTGGGCGATCGAGCGGGCGGGTGGTCTCGTCGGCGGCATTTCCGCCGGCATTCAGCCGGCCAGTGCGCATCAATCCGCAGAAGGGCCGCATATCGGCTACTGGCTTGGCGAGCGTTTCTGGGGGCAGGGGGTCATGACGTGCGCCGCGAGCCTGCTCTGCGAAGCGATTTTTGCTTGCACCGAGGAGCCTGCCATCTATTCGGGTGTTTTTCTTGGCAATGAGGGCTCATTGCGCATCCAGCACAAGCTTGGCTTCCGGGTCGAGGGTCGTGATGAATTATTCTCCACGCCGCTTGGCCGTCCTATGCCGCATGTCTCGACCCGGCTCCTGCGAAACGATTTTCGACCCGTCGCCTGAGGCCGCGCGCCGCGGTGCCTGATCTCTTTGCACCTCCGGGCCGTAACAGGTCCGGGGGAGATGCAAACGAGGGTTCATGATGCGCTTTTCACGCCTTCTCCCCGCCGCGCTTTTGCCGCTGCTGCTCGCTCCCGCCGAGGCCGCGGCGCGCGATCTCAAGCTCGAGGAATTCTTCAAGGGCCGCACCTATGCCTATGGCTGGTTCGGCGCCATCAACGGCACGACGCGCCGCTTCAAGGTGGTGCTGGATGGCCGCTGGAACGGGCAGGTCCTCACGCTGCGCGAGGCCTTCGAATACGAGGACGGCGAGAAGGACGTGAAGACCTGGCGCTTCCGCAAGACCAGCCCCACCACCTATCTCGGCACGCGCGAGGATGTGATCGGCGAGACGCTCGTCACGCTCGATGGCCCGATCGCGACCTTCGCCTATGACGTGAACCTCACGCCCAAGGCCGAACCCACCATCGTGCGCTTCTCGGATACGCTCCTGCTCGAAGCCGACGGAACCCTGCGCAACACCGCCTGGGTGAGCCGCTGGCACCTGCCGGTGGCGCGCGTGAATGTGAATTTCGCCCGCACGGAGGAGGGCGCGCTGGCCATTCGCCCGTGATCGGCTCCGGATTTCTTGCCTTTTCGGTTGCAAGCCTTTAGCCGAAGGGCATGAAATTCCTTGATCAAGCAAAAATCTATATCCGCTCCGGCGATGGCGGGGCGGGTTGCGTCTCGTTCCGCCGCGAGAAGTTCATCGAATTCGGCGGCCCCGATGGCGGGGGTGGCGGGAAGGGCGGCGAGGTCTGGGTGGAATGCACCGAGGGGCTCAACACCCTGATCGATTACCGCTACCAGCAGCATTTCAAGGCCAAGGAGGGCATGCATGGCATGGGCCGCAACCGTGCCGGCGGCAAGGGCGCGGATGTGGTGCTGAAAGTTCCCGTCGGCACCGAGATTCTCGATGCCGAGACCGAGGAACTGATCGCCGACATGACCCAGCTCGGGCAACGTTTTCGACTCGCCAGAGGCGGCAATGGCGGCTTCGGCAACCTGCATTTCGTGTCCTCGACCAATCGTTCGCCGGATCGCGCCAATCCGGGCCAGGCGGGCGAGGAGCGCTGGGTCATCCTGCGGTTGAAGCTGATCGCGGATGCCGGGCTCATCGGCTTGCCCAATGCCGGGAAATCGACCTTCCTCGCGGCCACTACCGCCGCAAAGCCGAAAATCGCCGATTACCCCTTCACCACGCTTCATCCCGGCCTCGGGGTGGTGCGCGCGCGGGCCAGCGAATTCGTGCTCGCGGATATTCCCGGCCTGATCGAGGGCGCGCATGAGGGCCATGGCTTGGGGGATCGCTTCCTCGGCCATGTCGAGCGCTGCTCGGTGCTGCTGCATCTCGTGGATGGCACGGGCGAGCATGCGGGCAAGGATTACAGGATCGTTCGCCATGAGATCGAGGCCTATGGCGAGGGCCTGGCGGAGAAGCCGGAGATCGTCGCGCTTTCCAAGATCGACGCGCTCGATCCCGAGACGCGCAAGAAGCAGTTGGATCGCCTGAAGCGCGCCTGCGGGCATAAGCCGCTCGCGCTCTCCGCCGTTTCGGGCGAGGGCGTGCCGGAGGCGCTGAACGCCTTGCTCGCGATCATCGAGGCCCAGCGCAAGACAGGCACCGGCGAGGCACCGGCCAAACCGTGGCAACCCTGATTTCCGCCCGTTAAGGTCGTCCCGCACCGCGCTTCAGCGGATCGGGACGATGTTTTCCTCCCCCGGCGGCAGAAGAAGATCGGCGAGATCCTCGTCGAGTTCCTTGGGTTGCCGGCTGCGCAGCATGTTGTTCTCTGCACGCAGCTGGTCGTTCTCCGCCCGCATGGCGGCCAGCTTGTTCTGGAACTTGGCGGTTGCCTCCGAAATCGTCGCGAGATTGGCGCGCACGGTTTCGGTCAGCGATTTCTGCTTGAGCAGCAGGTTCGAATTTTCCGCACGCAGCACATCGAGTTCGAGTTCCAGCTTGCGCCGGCTCTCCACCTCGGTCGCGAGCAGGCTGCTCGTG
>NZ_JBJTDY010000032.1:0-3425 GCF_046092605.1 Rhabdaerophilum sp.
GAGCTGGTGCGCGAATTTGCCCGCGACCTGGTGCAACGTCACGGCATGGCCGTTGATGTTGCGATCCATGGGCCGGGCAAAGACGGCGACCACAGGAACCACCACGCGCACATTCTTTGCAGCACTCGACGGCTGACGCCCGAAGGCTTCAAAGACAAGACCCGAGAGCTTGACGACCAGAAGAGCGGCGAGGTTGCGAACTGGCGGCAACGCTGGGCGGATGTCTCGAACCAGCATCTTGAGAATGCAGGACGCCAAGAACGCATCGACCACCGGAGCTTATCCGCGCAGCGGGCCGATGCCATCGAGCGGTACGACACCGACCAGGCGGCCAAATTTGACCGCCTGCCGACTGTCCATCTTGGCCCGAATGTAGTGCAGATGGAGCAGCGCGGTATCAGAACGGAGCGCGGCAACCAAGGGCGAGAAATTACCCAGCGCAATGCGCAGATCATCAACTTGGCAGAAGCGCGGCAGCGCATCGAGGCAGCGAGGGCAGCTTATGAACGGGATAGCGGAAATGGACGAGATAGAACGGCTGATAGGGACGATGGACGACCCACCGCCCGAGCAGGTGCCGAGCAGCCAGGACGACACGCCGGAAAGTCCGACATTGGCCGCCCTGGACAAGTCCCGCCGGCCTTCGCCCGAGGTCGTTTGCGGAACCTGTCCGAACTCGGTGTGGTTCGCTTCCCCGAACGAGGTGAAATGCTATTGCCGCGTGATGTTCCTCGTAACGTGGAGCACCAGCGAGCCGAACCAAATCACGAACTGCGACGGGGTAGCGATGGCCTGACGGCCGAGAAGCCGGCGACCGCCCGCGAGCTGGTGCAGCGCGAGCTAAACGCCGACCTGCTGCGCCGGGCCGTGGCCGACCGCGAGCCGGTCAAAGCGGCCAACGATCCAAGCCCGGAAACCATCAAGCGAGAATGGCAAAACGAGAAGGCGCGGCAGTTCACTTTGATCGTGAATCGGGCCAAGGAATTGCACACCCGCACGGCGGGCGTGATGGAACGCCAGGAAGGGAAACTAGCGAGCCACGACCAGGCGCGACCGGCGGAACCATCCGGCCTGTTCTCCAGCTTGAAGAAGGCCACCCACGACCAGGCGCTAGCCGCCTGGCGCGGCGTTCGGGCCGGGCTGGAAAAGCGGTGGACGCAACTGCAAAACCGCCTGCACCTGATCGGCGACTACATGCGCAAGGCTGGCCCCTATGAGCAGCCGACACGAGGCGAACGCCTGGCCGAGAAGAAGGCCGCCCAGGCCCGGCCGGAGCTGGCCGCCAATTTCCAGCAAGTCATCGAGAAGGAGAAGGCCGCCCGCATTGCAGAGCAGCGGGCAAAGATTGACCAACGCCGCACAGGCAAACACCAGGAGCAAAACCACATGAAACAGGAAACGAACGAGGAACTTAAACAGCGCATCGACGCGAACCGCGAGAAGGCCGACAAGGCCGAGCGCAACGAGCTGGAGAAGGCCGGGCGACTGGCCGGCATGCAGCAGGACGCCGAGCAGAAGCACGACGAAAACCAGATCGGCAAGACGCAGGCCGACACGCTGGCCAAGGAGCTGAACGCCGGTACCGACAAGGGCGACCAGACCAAGGAAGAGAAGAAGCGCGAGATTCTCGAACGCTTCAAGGACAAGGCACGCGGCGACCGTGAAAACGATAGAGGCCGCGGCCGTTAAGGCGGTGCCCGGTCGGCGGCAACCGAACCGGACACCTAATCACAACCCACCTGCACAGAGGTGAATCATGACTGACCACAATGTTACCGGCGGTACCCGCCGCGAGCTAACGAAATATCGGATTACCTTCGCCGCCGCCCTGGCGGCCCTGGCCTTGGCCGGCTGGATGATCCAGAGCGCCTATAACCAGCACATCAAGATTTTGCAGATCGGCGACAAGACCGGCGAGCTGCTGCAAATGCGCGGCCTCACCAAGCACCAGGAGGGCGCACAGCATGAGCAGCGTTAAGACCTGGCGACGTGCCGCCCTGTCGGCCTACATCGCGGCCGGCGCGGCCCTGCCCCTGGCCGCCTATGCCCTGGCAACCACACAGGCCAACGTGAACGCCATTGCGGCCGCACAGCAGCGCCTCAGTGATATCGAGTGGCACGACCACCTAGCAGACGACAACCAGGCGAGCGCGGCCGACGCCGCCGGAGCGGGGGTGCGCCTGGACTCCCGCCCGTTCTCCCCCGCCGTCGATTGGTCGGCTGTTGGCGGCCGTGTCATGCCGTCCGTGGTTATGGTGTCCGGCATCGAGCACGCTCGAGGCGACGGCAGCCGTAACCGCGTCTGGCTCATCCCTGGCGTACAGACCAACCAGGCGACCGCCTGGCTTAACCGCTACCGCGCTTGGCAAGCCGATTGGGCACAGCACGACCAGGAACGCGAATGGGTGACGATGGGCGCGGGCTTCCTGATCGGCGACGGCCGCCAGGTGGCGACCGCAGGGCACGTTATCAGCGGTTCCGAAGGCGTGCGCGTGAAGCTCGCCGGCGGCGAGTGGCGGGCCGCCCGAGTCGTCGGCGTGGATCTCGCTCAGGACGTGGCCCTGTTGCGCATCGATGGCGAACCGGGCCAGCCGGTGACGATCGCGCCGGCCATGCCGCCCCAGGGCCAAGCCGTGGCGGCGGTCGGATCGCCCAACGGCTGGGGATTCTCGGTGTCGGCCGGTGTGGTGAGCCGCTACGGATCGGCCGCCGGCATGTTCGCAACCCGGCCCATGTTGCAGATCGCCGCCCCGGTGATCGGCGGCAATTCCGGCGGGCCTGTGTTCAACGCCAGGGGGGAGGCCGTGGGCATGGTCAGCTTTGGCAAGGATCAGTTTCAACAGACCGTGCCGATTGGCCGCGTCCTGGAGGTGGCCGGCGAGCTACAACGCAACGAGCAACGAGACGCGGGAAGGAACGAACAATGAAGAATGACCAAGTGCAGGCGCTGAACTACTGCGCGCACGCCATTGAAGACCTGCGCGAATTGGAGGCCCGTTTGCGCGGTGCGGCTCCCGAGTCGGCCCGCGTTTTTCGGCGCTTGATCGACATGCTGCAACACAGCATCAAGTTCATCTTGCCGAACTGCTGCGACCTCATCGACCCGAACGAGTTACGGCAAGCGCATCTAGACCTTACCCGCCTACCTTTCCCCTGCGTGGCCTTTGAGGCACCTTGGGAGAAGGAGGACAGGATTGAACAGCTAGGGGAGTTCCAGCAGACCCCAATGACAAAGCGCATTGCCCTTTGTTGGGAAGCAAGTCCGAAATATGAGCTGCTGCCAGGGCTAAACAGCATTCTCGAAGCCTTTCCGGCAGGTGGCGTTTTCGTTCTCCCAATCTATTGGGGGCCTGAGAATCGGGTATGGACGGTGGCTCTTGGGGGGTCGTTCGTCCCCTATGAAAACACCATGCATGATATGGAGC
>NZ_JBJTDY010000033.1:0-2567 GCF_046092605.1 Rhabdaerophilum sp.
CAATCCGCTGAGCTACCAGGGCAGCAGTGCCGCCGGGGCCTCGCAAACCGGAACCTCCGGGACGTTCTCGTCCTCGGCACAGACGCCGCAGCCCGGCGGCAGCGGCAGCAATTTCTGGGCCTTCCAGGGTTCCACCGGCAACCAGAACGTGGACGGCCTGCTATCCGGCAGCCGCTGGGGCGGCAGCACGCTGACCTATTCGTTCCCCACCGTCTCGACGCAATACGAATCGAGCTACAGTGTCAATAATGAGCCGCTGCTGGGCTTCCAGACCGCGACGGAAGCGCTGAAGGTCGCGACCCGTTCTGCGATGAATCTCGTCTCGCAGGACACGAACCTCGTCACGACCGAAGTGTCGCCGACGATCACCGCCGATATCCGTTCCGGATTTTCGTATGCGCCCTCCACCGCCTGGGCCTATTACCCCTCGGACAGCAAGACCGGCGGTGATGTCTGGTACGGCCGGGGCTACACGGAATACCAGAACCCCATCAAGGGCCAGTATGCCGGGGCGACCGTTCTGCACGAGCTCGGCCATTCCCTGGGCCTGAAGCACGGTCATCAATTTGGTGGGCCGGCCAACACCGCCATGCAGGCGGAGTTCGACCAGATGTCCTATTCGGTGATGACTTATCGCAGCTATCTCGGTGCGTCGGTCACGGGCGGATATACCAACGAACTCAATGGCTACGCGCAAACCTACATGATGTATGACATCGCATCGCTGCAGACGATGTATGGCGCGAACTTCAACACGAATTCCGGCAACACCACCTATAGCTGGAGCGCCACCACCGGCGAGATGTTCATCAATGGCGTGGGCCAGGGCGCGCCGGGCGGCAACCGCATCTTCCTCACCGTGTGGGACGGCAACGGGATCGATACCTACGATTTCTCGAACTACACGACCAACCTCAGCATCAATCTCGCGCCGGGCAACTTCTCGATCACCTCCTCGACGCAGCTCGCGAACCTCGGCGATGGCCGATATGCGCCGGGCAACGTGTTCAACGCATTGCAGTTCAACGGTGACGCGCGCTCGCTGATCGAAAACGCCATCGGCGGCTCGGGGAATGATACGATTGTCGGCAATTCTGCGAACAACACGCTGAATGGTGGTGGGGGGAATGATACCCTGATCGGTGGCGCGGGCGCCGATGCCCTGATCGGTGGCGCGGGCGCCGATGCGCTGATTGGCGGAAGTGACTGGGATACTGCGAATTATTTCGGCTCCAGCAGCGGCATCACGGTCGGCATGACCGGCTGGGCGAATACCGGTGACGCGGCGGGCGACACCTTCTCCGGTGTGGAAGGGATCTTTGCGACCAATTTCAGCGATCTGATCGGCGGTGATTCAGCCACCAATGCCTTGTATGGAAACGACGGCGACGACGGACTCTGGGGTTACGGTGATGTCGATTACCTTTATGGCGGTAACGGCAACGACAGCCTCAACGGTGGCCCCTCCGGCGATCTCATAGATGGCGGCAGCGGTTGGGACACGGTAAGCTATGATGCGGCTTCGTCGGGTGTGGTCGTTGGCCTCTCGAACTGGACTAATTTCGGCGAGGCAGCCGGTGATACCTTTGTCAGTGTCGAAGGCATATACGCGTCTGATTTTGCCGATCTGCTTGGTGGCGACGGGAATTCAAATGCGATCTACGGTCGCGGCGGCTCCGATAGCCTCTGGGGCTATGGCAGCACCGATTACCTCTACGGGGGCGCCGGCGACGACCAGCTCTATGGAGGCACTGGGGGCGATTTGCTCGACGGCGGAGCCGGTCTCGACGTCGCGCGCTACGATGAGGCCTGGTCAGGCGTAGTTGTCGGTCTCCGGAACTGGGTTAATTTCGGCGAAGCTGCAGGCGATACCTTCACAAGCATCGAAGGCGTTTCGGGCTCGCAGTTCTCTGACCAGATTGGGGGCGACAACGAGGCAAACACCCTATTCGGTCGCGGCGGCAATGACACAATCTGGGCTTATGGCGGGAACGACCAGATCACCGGCGGCACGGGTGAAGATTACATCATCACGGACGCCGGAAATGATACGATCTACTGGCGTACTGGCGATGGCAACGACTTTATCGCCGACTTCACCGGGGGGCTTGGCGCGGGCGACGTGCTGAACCTGGCCGGCTCGGGCGTGACCAGTTTCTCGCAACTGCAGGGACTGATTGTGCAGACGGCAAATACGAACCAATCCGAAATCCGGATTGGCAGCGAAGTCATCTATGTCTGGGGCATTCTGCCGGGGCAGTTCGCCGCCGACGATTTCGCTTTTGTCTGATGGATCGCGGTTGCGCGGAGATTGATAGCGCAACTTGACTTTGCCTAGCGCCCCTTTCTAAGCGGAAAGGCCGATGTAAAGATGCTGCATCTTTTGTTATAAAAGGCTGTTAAAATGTCGTTATCCGGTGGGAGTTCAGCGACGCGCAGGCGGTTCGTTGTCCACACACGCCGAGATGCGACCGACGTCGGGATCGAGCGCGGCGGATATGAAAGTGAGCAGAAACGCCTTCCTTCTGGACCGACATGAGGCATAAGCATCCGCCATCGTTAATTGC
>NZ_JBJTDY010000034.1:0-3742 GCF_046092605.1 Rhabdaerophilum sp.
TCAGCAACCGGATAGCCCCGTTCGGTCATCTGACGCACCGCGTCGCGCTTGAACTCGTCGCTGAATCTGGCGTTGCCCATCATGGCCTCCTTGCCTCAAAATTAGGAAAGAAGGCGTCCAGGAATCTAGGGGCGGTTCAGAGCAGATTGGCGCATTAGGCGTGGGCGATATACGAGAATTCAGCGATCCATACATCGCTGGTAGCTTCAGCAAAACGCTATCGATGCAACTTCAAGTAAGCGATGATGTCGGCGATCTGTTGCGTTTCCCTAACGGCCCAGTCCATTTTTGTGCCAGGCACGACCTCGGCCGGAGCCGCCAGAAATTCGGCAAGTGTTTCGTCATCCCAGACGATCTCGGCTTTCCGGAAGGCTTCCGAGTACGGGTAGCCTTCCTTCTGCGCAATGCGGGCACCTGCGACGCCGAAGAGATTGGGGCCCACACGCCGGCGCGCCCCTTTCTCGATCGTGTGGCAGGCCGAACAGACCTTCTCGAAGGCAGCCGCGCCGCGAGCGGCGTCGCCGGCTACGATCTCTTCTCGCGTTGGCGGCGTGGCATGGCTGCCAGGACCATGGGCGGCAGCAATCGCGCAACAGGCTGACACCAACGCGACGCCAAGGAACGCGGCTCTCATTTCGCCGCGACCTGCGTGCCACCTGTTCTCGCGGCAAATTGCTCGCGCGGCAAACCAGCTTCCTGCTCGACCGAGCCAAGCGCCTTGGCGACGCGAACGGCAAGTTTCATGGCATCATCATACTTATCGGCGAGGCACATCGCCTGCGCTTCTTTGGCCTTGGCGGTGAGCAGGGCGGCTGCTTCCGGTTTCAGCCGTGAGGCCGTGGCCGAAACAAGTTGAGCGATAGCGTCGGTCGGAGTTGCGCAGAGGCTGCGATACTCGGCCTTGAGGTCTTCCGGATCGCAAGCAAAGGCAGGAGCGATACTGCCAAGTGCGATAAGGCCAGCGGCGGCAATGCGGAGCGAGGGACGTGACATGGTTTGAAACTCCAGGACAGGTTGAAAGGGGAGAAAGGGTGGCGAAGCTTGGCTCCGCCACCGGGGGGTCGGTCAGTTCGTGACGGGCGTGGCCGGGCCAACAGGCTTCGATGGGCCAGACGTCGGGCTGAACGCGGACAAACGGTGCGGGCCGGCGACGGTCTTGATGGACTGGACGACTTTCATCGATTCCGTATCAACCACCGAGACGGTGCCGGCCACCGAATTGGGGATGAAGGCCAGCCTGCCACCATTCGCCATCACGATGTCACTCGCCTGACGCGGCTCGGTCTTGATCGGCGCCAATTGGCGGGGCTGGCGCGGGTTGCTCATATCGAAAACGAGCGTGAGATCCACGGTTGCCGATGCATTCTGCGCACCACCGAGCGTGCCGAGCGCCACAAACATGCGGCTTCCATCCTTGTTGAAGCCGACATAGGAAGGGTTAGCAGCAGCCTCCGGCTTGCCGACGAGGCTCGTCGAGCATGTGCCGTCGCCATAGAGCATCGGCGTCTGGGCCACGAGCTGCCGGTTGACGGCGTCGATCACCGCGATCTGCCCGATCTGGCAGACAATGCCGCCGGCGCGATCCTGCACTTCACGTGGGGTCCGCTGCGGCACGACGATGAACCGGCCGCCCGGCATGTCCTTGGCCGTCGAGCCGCCTGTGCCTGCGGTCTGGATATTGCGCAGGGTCGGCATATCGCTATCGATGTCGATCAGCGCCACCTGGCCGGAGCCGGTGATGAAGTGGAAGGCATCGCCGGTGGCTGCAGACGTGCCAACACCATGAGGACCAAGCCTGAGCCCAGCCTTGCCTGTTTCATCGCAGGTCTTCATGGCGGTCGAGCCGTCGAAGCCAAAATCCTTGGCAGGGAAGGACTTCACGAGCTTGATGTCAGCGGGGTTGGCGAAGTCGTAGACCGACAGCACATCCTTGCAGTCGCCGATGTTCGAGACGACCATGCGGGCGCGCGTGTTGGAGAACGCCACCTTGTGATGGCCGCGCCCCAGCCGGACCTCGCCAATCGGTTTGAGGTAGGTTGCCGAACCCGGAACGACGTCAATCAGGGTGAGCGAGGAATCCTTCGGCGCCTCGCCAACCGGTGTATTGGCTTCAACGCCGTCATTGAGAACAACATAGAATTGACGACCGCCCATCACGGGCGAGAGATAGCTGTGCACGGGCCGTGTGCCGCCCAGCGAGGAGGCGGGGATGCGCGCGATCTCCTTGCCGTCCTTGAGGTTCACGGCAATCACCTGATTGCCGTCGGTATTGTTGAACAGCGCGACGCCATTTGTGAGCGCCATGGTGTCGAGGCTGGCGCCGGTCATGGCGATGCGGCTGATTTCGCGACCTGAGCCGACGTCATAGACGCCAGCCTCGTCCTTGCCGACGACGAGCATGACGTGATCGAGCGCGGGGGTCTGTGCGAAGGCAAGCGTTGAAAGCGCGGTTGCGCCAAGGATGCAGCCGGCCATAGCCGCGCTGCGGGTGAAGAGAGATGACATGTCTAGGTTTCCGGATCTGGAATGAAGGGTGATCGCCGACGCGAGCCTTCGCGCGGCGAGGTCTGCCGTTTCAATCAGATCAGGTTGGGTGGACCGCGCGCAGAAACGCCCGGCGAGGCGTGGGACGGCGGTAGTGCAGTGTGCCGCGCGACATGGACAGGCTTATTCGCTTCCTGATCGCTCCAGGCAGGCCCAATCGATACTGAAGCGACGGAGCCAAAGGTCTTGAAGGGACAGGATGGGCCGCATGGGCATCCTGAATGGTCTTTTCCGTGATCCTTCTCCGGATCAGACGGGAGAGTTAGGCCGTGCTCGGAGCAGATGATCTGCAGCGCGGCCAGCGCTTGCATCTCGCTTGTATGATGAACAACCAGACGCGCACCAGCCAGCCCGGCCAGCACGAAGGCATAGGCCAGCAAGAGACAAAATCGCCAATCGCGTGTCAAATGGCGTACGGCGCTCATGTCATTTGCTTAATCATAATCTGCCTGGCCCGTGATCAACTTCTCTCCTAGCTCGAAATGTTGCTGTTGTCACAGGGGATTTGAGGCGCACCGCGCGCATTCGCCTTCCAGCTCAACGATGGGATGAGCAGGCTTGAAGCCTGCATGCTCGGCGGCACCCTGGAGCCCTTGAGCCACCAGATCCGACGGCGCTTCCTGCACGGTACCGCAGTGGCTGCAGACCATGAACACCACGGCCTCGCCGGGGTGATGCTCATGATCGCATGCAAAGTACGACGCCTTTGAGGCGAGCCGGTGAACGCAACCGGCCTCCTGCAGGAAGTCGAGCGCGCGGTAGACCTGAACTGCCTGGACTTTCTTCGATACGCTCAAGCGATCCGTGATCTCATAAGCCGTGAGCGGTTTCTCCTCGCGGGCCAGCACGGTCAGAACACGCGCGCGCATCTCCGTAAACGGGAGTTTCCGTGCCGCAGCGAACGCGCGGGCGCGTTCAATCATGGCTGCCGCGTCGGAGTGGGGCGAGTGCGCATGGCCGTGCCCCTCGCATCGCTCGTGATGAGCTTTTTCGCCGGCCATGGCCGAGACCTCCTTGACCATCGCGGTGGTGTAATACTATTACACTTCCCTGAGTGTCACAACATTACACCCTTGGGGGATCATGGCCAAGACCCAATCGGACAATCGCCTCCCTGTCACTGTGCTTTCAGGCTTTCTCGGCGCTGGCAAGACCACGCTGCTCAACCATATCCTGAACAACCGCGAGGGCATGAAGG
>NZ_JBJTDY010000035.1:0-2523 GCF_046092605.1 Rhabdaerophilum sp.
TGCCGACCGCTCCGGCTGAGGCAGACCGGCTCCTCGATCCCGATGAACTCGAGGCAGCCCTGCGCAACATCGGCGCCAGACGCTACCACAACCTCCACCCCTTTCATCGGTTGCTTCACGGGGGCAGGCTGAACCAGGATCAGGTCCGGGCCTGGGCGCTGAACCGCTATTATTACCAGGCCATGATTCCGGTGAAGGATGCGTCGATCGTCGCCCGCATGGAAGACGCGTCCCTCCGCCGCATCTGGCGCCAACGCATCGTCGACCATGACGGCGAGGTGGAGGGCGGCGGCGGCATCGAGCGCTGGCTGAAGCTGACCGACAGCCTCGGCTTTCCGCGCGCCTATGTCATTTCCACGAAAGGCATCCTCCCGGCCAACGCGCTTCGCCGTTGAGGCCTATGTGCATTTCGTGCGGGAGCGGAGCCTTCTGGAGGCGATCGCGTCGTCATTGACCGAGATGTTTGCCCCGATGATCATTTCCGAACGGGTCGCGGGAATGCTCGGAGCTTATGATTTCGTCTCGAAGGATACGCTCGCCTATTTCGACAAGCGCATGACCCAGGCCCCCCGCGACGCCGATTTCGCGCTGGCCTACGTCAAGGCCCACGCCAAAACGCCTTCGCTTCAAGCGCAGGCTCTGGGTGCCTTGAGCTTCAAATGCGACGTCTTGTGGAGCCAGTTGGATGCGCTGCATCATGCCTATGTCGATCCGGGTCTGCCCCCTCCGGGCGCTTGGACGCCGGGCGGGGAGGCGATTGCATGACAGAGGTTCTTCGCCTGGACGACGTGCCGCGCGTGCCCCGCGGGGTTCGCCTGCGTTTCGACGAGGTCAGGGGCACCCATTTGCTGCTCGCTCCCGAGCGTAGTTTTGATCTCGATGCCGTGGCGGCCGATGTGCTCGGCCTGGTGGACGGAATACGCAGCGTCGACGACATTATCACCGCGCTTGCCGAGAAATATCTGGAAGACCGGGCCGTGATTGAGCGCGACGTGATCGGCCTGCTGGATGAGCTCTGGAGGAAACGGGTGCTCGATCGATGAACGCACCAGCTCCTGAGTTGCCCGCGCCAATCGGCCTTCTGGCTGAACTGACCCATCGCTGCCCTTTGCGCTGCCCTTATTGCTCGAACCCGCTGGAACTCGACAAGCGCTCGGGCGAGCTCGACACGGCGACCTGGCGGCGCGTCCTTTCGGAAGCGGCGGCGCTCGGCGTCCTGCACGTGCACCTGTCTGGCGGCGAGCCGACCATCCGGACCGATATCGTCGAGATCACGGCGCATTGCGCGCAGAGCGGTCTTTACTCCAACCTCATCACATCGGGTGTTGGCGGCGCGCTGGAAAAGCTCGATGCGCTGGCGGATGCGGGGCGCGACCACGTGCAACTGTCCTTCCAGGCGGTGGACAAGGCCAATGCCGAACGGATCGGCGGATTCGTCAACGCTCAAGCGCAGAAGATGGCCTTCGCCGGCCGGGTTACGGCGCTCGGGCTCCCTTTGACGCTCAACGCCGTGATCCACCGCGGCAACATCGATGAGATGGATCGCATCATCGACCTTGCGGTGGCGCTCGGCGCCCGGCGGCTGGAAGTGGCCCACACGCAGTATTACGGCTGGGCCTCCCTGAACCGCGCCGCCCTCATGCCAACCAGGGCCGATGTCGATCGCTCCATCCAGATCGTGGAGACTGCACGCAAGGCGCTAGAGGGGCGGCTCGTGATCGACTTCGTCGTGCCAGATTATTACGCGACTTATCCCAAGGCCTGTGCCGGTGGTTGGGGAAGGCGGCTCATGAAGTCAGCCCTTCGGGCCGCGTCCTGCCCTGCCATGCGGCCGAGACGATCCCCGGTCTGGAGTTCTGGTCGGTGAGGGACCGGTCGCTTGCCGACATCTGGACGTCGTCGCCAGCCTTCATGGCCTATCGCGGGACAGACTGGATGCTTGAGCCCTGCCGGTCCTGTGATCGCAAGGAGCGCGACTGGGGCGGCTGCCGCTGCCAGGCCCTTGCGCTGACGGGAGATGCATCCGCCACCGACCCGGTCTGCGTCTACTCGCCCCACCACGCCCGCATCAAGGCGCTTGCTGCGGCGGAAGCCGGTGCCAGCGCCGATCATGCCTATGTTTACCGCTCCTTCAGTTCCGGCGATCGCACCGCGCCTTGACTCCTGGAACAGACCCGGGCGGCCGGCGATGAGGATGTGAATCTTTCGGGCGGGCGGACGCGCAACCCAAACCAGCTTCGCCGCCCGCGCTGGCGTCGAGGCCGTCAATGCACTAACATTCTATCCGGACCACTCCGTGGGGGCCGATCAAACACGCAAAACAATTTCCGACTGAGTTACGAGCACGTAAAATGAGATTACCAACAGCTGCTACAAAAGGAACGGCAATGACTGATACGAGAGAGAGAGCAAAAATTACGCCAGGTATTAGTTAGTGGAGCCACTGGCTTTGTTGGGCAGCATTTAGTTCCTATCTTTCTTAATAACAACTACAAAGTAATGGCAACAGCAAGAGACGAAAAT
>NZ_JBJTDY010000036.1:0-2763 GCF_046092605.1 Rhabdaerophilum sp.
AAGCCGATCATCTCGCGCAGCAAATCGGCGTCCGGGCTCTTTTCCACCAGTCCGCGCAGGGCCATCATCTCGTCGGTCATCTTCGGTTCCTTGGTCAGAGTTGAGTCAGCAACCCGACCCTACCGAAGACCGCGGATGACCACCGCTTCGCCGCTCGCTCGCTACGGCGCCTTGTGAGAGGCGCGCGTCGCGAGCGGCGAAGCTACCGCCTAGGAGCTACACCACCATCAGGGACACGACCGGTGAGCGAGGATATCCTTGGCGATGACCTTACAGAAATGCTGCGCAACCACCCGCCGGATGTCGTTTGTACCGCCTTCGCGCAAGCCTTCTTTCAGGGGGCGGTCCGCATGTTCCAGCGCGACACCGAAATGCGCAACATCGTGCTGACCGATGCCGAGGCGCGGGACAAGGCCACACGCCACTTCTGCAACCGCGCCCTGCGGCAAGTTCGCACCCCCAGCGGCGCTCCACCCCCGGCGTAATTGACTATGCGCGAGCCGTTTCCTTTGGTCGTAGTTTCTGGGATAGCTTCACGGCTCGCTCGCGAACGATGTCCATGACCAACGAAAAATCCGCAGATTCGTCCCATTCACCGTCGATCGCTGCGATGACCGCATCGCACAATTGTCCTACCTGCGTCCGCACGAATGGCGCGCCGAGTTGCGCGTCGGCTGCAAACCGCTCCCAATGGCGGACCTCTATGTCGTCAAGAACAGCCTTCCCACCAATCTTCATCGCCAGCTTGGGCGACAGTTCAGGGTAAAGAACTGTCGAGAGCAGATCATAGAGGGGCGCGAGCGTGATCGTGCCGCCATTGTGCAAGAGGCTGAAATTCTTGGCATGGGCGTCGGCATTGCCGATAATCAGGTTGAAGATCGCCGCATCCAGCAGTTTCAGAATTTCGCGCGGCGGACGGGTGGCGGCACGACGCAGCACGGCGAAGCAGTCCGGGAATGTCGGCCCACCCTCGCTGGCATATTTGCGGTGCGAGGGGACGCCGAGGGCTTGCGCGAAATCCTCTTGGTGCAAGCGGATCACCTCTCCCGCTGGTCCGGTCGCGCGATCATAGCGCGTGATAAGCAGGAACGACCGTCCAGCAACCGTTCGCATTTCAACCGGCGCAACATCCAGTCCGACCGCGCGCGCCAGCGACATGCAGAAATATTCGTTTTCCGTGGTGCCCGCAAAACGCGCGATAGGCGGCTTGAGGATATGGCTGGTGGGCTGTCCCGGCGCGGGCAAGGCTATCTGGCCATCAATCACCAGCACCGGCAACTTCGATTGCGCCCCCGCCAGCGAAAGCCGCAACCCGTCTTCACCCGCCAACATCGGTCGGATTGGCAGATGGTCGAGCAGTTTGCCGAGGCCATCATCGTCCAGTAGCTTGGGGGCAGCGGCGCTGGGCGGTGCTGGCGTTTCGCCTTCCGGCAGCAGCGTCAGCGCGCCCGCGACTTCTCCGCCAAGATATTCGAGCAGCCGAAATTCATTGTCGGCGGATACGCCGAGCGCGCGGGCGATGGCGGTACGCTGCCCTTCCTCCGGCAACATGCCGCCGAAAAAGGGCTGGCAGGCGCGCCGATTGAACGGCTCTGCCTGCTTGGGCAGGGAGAAGGACAAGGCCGGAGCAGCGGCATCGGCCAGCCATGCCGCGTCATAGGCGAATTGCGTGTCACCATCAGTGCCAAGATAGAGGCAGCCGGTGACGCGCCCATCCCACCAGACTGTCAGCCGGTTGCTCATGTGCCACCCGCTGGCGGGACAATAACAATGTCGCAGCCAAGCGTTTTGATGACGTGCAGCACCTTTTCGAGCTGGAGCGTTGGCTTCCCCGCTTCGAGATCGACGATGAAGCGAATGCCAACGCCGCTCACTGCCGCAAGCTCTGCCTGCTTCAGCTTTTGCGCCTTGCGTTCGCGGCGCACGATATGTCCAAGTGAGGTGCTGTCCATGTTACCGAGCGGGACATTGCAGCGAAGATCGGCAATTTGCAAGCCTTGTTTTGCCGAGCGGTAAAATTGAGAGGGTTTGCGGCAAGTTTATCCGCCATATTACCGATCAGGAAAATACTCTCAACTTGGAGCCGAGCGCCGCCAGCGGCGCACCCTTCCCCTGTTTCGCGGAAGAAAGAGGCGCTGCCTCTCTCTCCCAGCAAGGTGCCGCTTTGGGGCCGTGGCTCGCTTCGCTGCGCCCGCACCACCCCCGGCACCGGACCTTGCCCCCACTCTCTCCGCCCCTCGCCGGGTCGGCAGGGGTCATGCGCGGCATGACCCGCTGCGCGGATTGGACGCGAGTAACCACCATGACGAAACAGACCACCAAGCAAGACCCCATAGCCGCATCACCGACCGCATTCTTGTCGAACTTCAACAGGGCACCCGCCCTTGGGCAAAACCGTGGAGCGGCGGCGACATGGCTGCATCGGGGCAAATCCGACCATTGCGCGCCACCGGCCAGCCTGATGGGCGGGGCCGCCTTCCCGCTCCACGTTCGTTTGCAGGAACGTGAGGCTGGCGGGCAGCCATTTGTGCTTCGTCATTCCACACGGGGCATTGCGGTGGTAGCCATGGTCTGCGCTCTTTGAAGTGGTCCATCCCTTATGTTGGTCTGAGGACCAGAATGGATGGAGCCGAACATGGCCAGGAAGCGTCACAAGCCCGAAGAGATCATCGCCAAGCTGCGTCAGGTCCGACACCGCCCGACGGAGCCGCGCGTTCTCAACCTCCAGCGCCTTCAGCCGTTTGACCTGGTCGGTCTTCATGC
>NZ_JBJTDY010000037.1:0-17792 GCF_046092605.1 Rhabdaerophilum sp.
GCATCTCGATCATGGAGCTGCGCGAAGGCCTGTGCAAATGGCCGATGGGCGATCCGCTGGATGGTGGTTTCGCCTATTGCGGCGCGGATTCGGGCATGGGCAAGGTCTATTGCGACGCGCATTGCCGCATCGCCTACCAGCCGCAGAATGATCGCCGCCGCTCGGGCTGAAGCGCGCGACATCGCTGGAATTTCAAAGGGGAGCGCAAGCCCCCTTCCTTGTCGCAGGAAGCTCTACCCGCCGAAGGTCTCGTCGAAGGCGTAACCCGTGCCGCGCACGGTGCGGATCGGGTCCTTCTGGCCCCGTCGCGTCACGGCTTTCCGCAGGCGACCGACATGCACATCCACCGTGCGCTCGTCGATATAGGTGTCGCGCCCCCAGACGCCGTCGAGCAGCTGGCTGCGCGAATAGACCCGCCCCGGATTCTGCATCAGGAATTCCAGCAGGCGGAATTCGGTGGGCCCGAGATGCAGTTCCTTCCCGGCACGATGCACGCGTTTCGCGCGGCGATCCACCAGCAGATCGCCGAGTTCAAGCCGATCCGAGAGATGATCCGGCTTGGTGCGGCGCAGAAGCGCGTTCACCCGCGCCATCAGTTCCGGCACGGAGAATGGCTTCACGATGTAATCATCCGCACCCGTCTCGAGGCCGCGGACACGATCCGTTTCCTCGCCGCGCGCGGTGAGCATGATGACCGGCAGCCGCGCGGTTTCCTTGCGGGCGCGCAGCCTGCGGCAGATCTCGATGCCCGAGAGTCCGGGCATCATCCAGTCGAGCAGGAGAAGATCCGGCGGGTCTTCCTTGAGACGCAGATCGGCTTCGTCGCCGCGCGCCACATGCTCCACGACGAAGCCTTCTGCCTCGAGATTGTAGCGCAGGAGAACCGCCAGCGCCTCTTCGTCCTCGGCGATCAGCACGCGCAGGGCCATGGCGTCACTCCGCCTTCAGGCCCTTGGTGTAATGCGTGTCCTCCGCCTTGGGGCGTGGCCCCGCCAGCGGCTCGCCGGTCTCGACCAGGTGCACGGTCTCGGCAATGTTGGTGGCATGGTCGCCCACGCGCTCGACATTCTTGGCGATGAACAGGAGATGCGCGCAATAGGTGATGGCGCGGGGGTCTTCCATCATGTAGGTCAGCAATTCGCGGAAGAGCGAGTTATGCAGCGCATCGATCTCTCCGTCCCGCAGCCAGACCTCGCGGGCGAGATCCGGCCTGTTCTGCGAGAAACTGTCGAGCACCAGCTTCAATTGCTCCTGCACCATGCGCGCCATGTTCTGGATGCCGGAAAGCGTGCGCGTGCCGATCATGGTCGAATCCATGGCGCGGACACGCTTGCCGATGTTCTTGAACAGATCGCCGATGCGCTCGATGTCCCCGGCGATGCGCACCGTGCCCATCACGGCGCGCAAGTCATTGGCCATGGGCTGGCGCTTCGCGATGAAGACCACCGCGAGATCCTCGATCTCCTGCTGGAGGGCATCGAGGGCCTTGTCGCGCTGCACCACGGCCTCGGCGCGGGTCTTGTCGCCCTTCACGAGCGCATCGATCGCTTCGACAAGCATCGCCTCGGCAATGCCGCCCATTTCATTGATCTTGCGCGAGAGGACGCCGAGCTCCTCGTCGAACGCCTTGACAGTGTGATTGGTCATGGGGCTCTCCCGTCCGATCAGCCGAAGCGGCCGGTGATGTAGTTGCGCGTCAGTTCCTGGCGCGGGTTCATAAAGATCTGGTCGGTCACGCCCTCCTCGATCAGCTTGCCGAGATGAAAGAAGGCCGTGCGCTGCGAGACACGCGCGGCCTGCTGCATCGAATGCGTCACGATGACGATCGTGAAGTTCGAGCGCAGTTCGTCGATCAGTTCCTCGATCTTCGCCGTGGCGATCGGGTCGAGCGCCGAGCAGGGTTCGTCCATGAGGATCACCTCGGGCCGCACGGCGATGGCGCGGGCAATGCAGAGGCGCTGCTGCTGGCCGCCGGAGAGCGAGGTGCCGCTGTCCTTCAGACGGTCCTTCACCTCGTCGAATAGGCTCGCCTTGCGCAGGGCTCCTTCCACGATCTGGTCGAGTTCGCTCCGGTCCCGCGCAAGACCATGCAGGCGCGGGCCATAGGCCACGTTCTCGTAGATGGATTTCGGGAAGGGGTTCGGCTTCTGGAACACCATGCCCACCCGCGCGCGCAGCAGCACCGGGTCAAGGCCGGGCTCGTAGATGTCGCGGCCATCCATGCGCAGATCGCCCGTCACCCGGCAAATGGGGATCGTGTCGTTCATGCGGTTGATGCAGCGCAGGAAGGTGGATTTGCCGCAGCCCGAAGGGCCGATGAACGCCATCACGCCCTTTTCCGGCACATCGACCGACACGTCCTTCAGCGCGTGCTTGTCGCCGTAATGGACGTTGACGTTGCGCGCGGTGATCTTTGCCCGCGGGCCTTCGCTTGTCTCGGACGTGGCTGCAGGGTTGGCTGTCTCGTTCATGGGGCGTCCTCGAAACGCGAAAAGGGGAAAGGCCGGCTCACCAGCGGCGCTCGAACATCCGCCGCAGGATGACCGCCGCCGCGTTCATCACGAGCAGGAAGCCGAGCAGCACGATGATCGCGCCCGCGGTGCGGGACTGGAAGGCGAGTTCGGGCAGATCGGACCACAGGAAGATCTGCACCGGCAGGACCGTTGCGGCCTCGGTGATCGCACCGGGAATATCGACGATGAAGGCCACCATGCCGATCATCAGCAGCGGCGCGGTCTCGCCCAGCGCATGCGCCATGCCGATGATGGTGCCGGTCATGATGCCGGGCATGGCGAGCGGCAGCACATGGTGGAACACCGCCTGCTGATGAGAGGCACCGATGCCGAGCGCGGCCTCCTTGATGGAGGGCGGCACGGCCTTCAGTGCCGCGCGGCTCGCGATGATGATGGTGGGAAGCACAAGCAGCGCCAGCACCAGACCACCCACCAGCGGTGCCGAGCGCGGCAGGTTGAAGGCATTGAGGAACACCGCGAGACCCAGCAGGCCGAACACGATGGAGGGCACGGCGGCGAGGTTGTTGATGTTCACTTCCAGAAGATCCGTGAAACGGTTCTTCGGGGCGAATTCCTCGAGATAGATCGCCGCCGCGACACCGATCGGCACGCAGAGCAGCAGCGTGACGAGCAAGGTGAGCGCCGAGCCGATCAGCGCGCCGCGAATGCCCGCGAGTTCCGGCTCGCGGCTGTCGCCATTCGTGAAGAAGCGCGCATTGAAGGCTTTCTCGGTCATGCCGCGCTGCGCGAGGGTTTCGAGCCAGGCGCTCACGGCATCATTCACGCGGCGGTTCGTCTCCGGAACGCGCAGGGTCAGCACCGACCAATCCGTGATGAGCGAGCCGGGCCTCGGCGCGACAAGGGTTGTCGCCTTCGCATCATTCGGGCCGATCTCCGTGATTTTCAGGATGCCGCCGCCGATGGATACGAACAGGCTCGGCTCGCGATCCGTCAGCGTTTCGGGCGCATTCGCGTCGGTGATGCGCGCCTGGATGGTGTTAGCCGCCTGTTCGAGTTCGTTGCGCTTCGCGTCCACGCTGGCATTGCCGCCAGCCGGCGGCAGGGTCGCAAGTTCAGCGAGCAGAGCACGACGGCGTTCGGCAAGGAAAGCCTTGGTCTCGGCAAGCGCGACCCGGAAGGCCGCCCCGCCATTGCGCAGGGTGATGTTGGAACCCTCGCCTTCCACATTCAACGGCCGGGCGCCCTTGCGCCGCGTGATCAGCGTCTCGCGCTGGCGCAGGAACAGATCGGCATCCGACGCGAGCAGCAGCGGCATCACGCGCGTCTGGCCGATGATGCCGGGATCGGCGAGCACCGCCTTGCGCAGATCATCCACGGCGCCGGAGGAGATCATGCTGTCGAGCGCGCGGCGCGCGCGGCGATCCGTGGCTTCCGGGAATTGCGCCTGCAGGGCCGCGCGCACCAGCGCCTGGTAATCGGCGCCGCGCAGATCCGCGACATCGCGCGCCCCCCTGGGATCGATCACCGCGGGATCAAACCGGATTTCCAGGTTGGCGCGATGCTCGAAGAAGGAGGGAATGCCCTTGCGCAGGATATCGACGAGCAGGAAGCCCAGGAAGGCCGCCGTCACCAGCACCGCCATCATGCCCAGCGCCTTGAACCGCGCTTCGGCGCGATAACGCTTCTTGAGGCGCGCACGCGCTTCCGCGCTGTCGAAATCGACGCCGGCGGCGGCGCGGTTCATCACGGGGGGGAGAGCCGGATCAGTCATATTGTTCCCGATATTTCCGGATGATCGCGAGCGCGATGACATTGAGCGTCAGCGTGAAGAAGAAGAGCACGAAGCCGAGCGCGAAGGCCGCCAGCGTTTTCGCGCTGTCGAATTCCTGGTCGCCGACGAGGATGGTCTTGATCTGCACGGTGAAGGTCGTCACCGCATCGAGCGGGTTGAAGGTGAGATTGGCCGCAAGGCCCGCCGCCATCACCACGATCATCGTCTCGCCCACCGCGCGGGAAATCGCGAGCATGAAGGCCGAGACGATGCCCGGCAGGGCTGCCGGCAGGAGGACGCGCTTGATGGTCTCGGATTTCGTGGCCCCAAGCCCGAAGGAGCCGTCACGCAGGGATTGCGGCACGGCGGTGATCACGTCATCCGACAGCGAGGAGACGAAGGGGATGATCATCATCCCCATCACGAGACCCGCCGCGAGCGCGCTTTCCGAGGCGACATCAAGGCCAAGGGCCTGCCCGGTGACTCGGATCAACGGGGCGATCGTGAGGGCCGCGAAGAAGCCGAGCACAACGGTGGGAATGCCGGCAAGGATTTCGAGAACCGGCTTCGCGATGGCGCGGAAGCGAGGCGACGCATATTCCGCCATGTAGATCGCCGCGAAAAGACCGATCGGGCCTGCAACCAGCATGGCGATGGTCGAGATCAGCAAGGTGCCCGTGAGCAGCGGCACGATGCCGAAGGCACCCGACGAACCGCCCTGATCGGCGCGGATCGCCGTCTGCGGCGACCAATGCGTGCCGGTCAGGAATTCCACCGGCGACACGCGCTGGAAGAAGCGGAAGGTCTCGAACACCACCGAGAACACGATGCCGACCGTGGTCAGCACGGCGATGCCCGCGCAGAGCATCAGGAAGATGGAGACGAGACGCTCGAACCGGTTGCGTGCCTTGAAATCCGGCGCGATGCGCCGCAACGCGAAAAGCAGACCGGCCACGCCCGAAGCGAGGCCCAGGGCATAAATGGCGGCAATGGCGATCTGGCGGACGCTGCGCCACGTTTCCACCGCAGCGGCCAGCGCGGAAAGATCGCCGGCGACCGGCCTTCCCGCCGCCAGATCGGCGATCTGGCGCAGGGCCACGCCACGGCGGAGCGGATCGGCCGCCAGAGCCGGATCGAGCGCGGCGAGCGCCTGCCCTTCAGCCGCGAAGCCGGTCAGGAAAGAACCGATCACGAAGACCGCGAACATCGGCAGGGCCACGGTCGCCCCGGCGAGCAGGCCATGATAGGCCGGCCGCGAGTGGAAGGTCGCGCCACGCGCCCCCTCGGCCGCGCGCCCGCGGGCCAGAACATAGGCAAAGCCCGACATCAGGAGCAGCAGCGAGAAATAGATGAGGCTCACGTTTGCTTCCCCGCTCGTCCTGTCACATCAAGGCCGGCCACTCGAAACGAGGGCCGGCCGGATTGCTGCGCTCCCGCGCCAGGCTTACTCCCGCGCCAGGCTTACTTCGGCAGGCCTTCGCCCGTCATGACCTTGAGACCCGTCACGTTTGCCTGAGATTCTGCCAGCTTCGCCTTGGGAACCGGCACGAGGCCCTTCTTCTCGAGGTAGCCGCCATCGCCAGCCGCACGATTGGAAACAAATTCCTGCGCGAACTTGTCAAGGCCCGGCACCACGCCGATATGGGCCTTCTTCACATAAACGAACATCTCGCGCGCCGCCGGATATTTCAGCGTGGAAATGGTTTCCTCGTTCGGCTCCACGCCATCGAGCTTCACGCCCTGCACCTTCGAAACATTCTCCTCGAGGAAGGAATAGCCGAAGATGCCGATCGCGCCCGGATTGGCTTCGAGCTTCTGCACGATCACATTGTCATTCTCGCCGGCTTCCACATAGACGCCGTCTTCGCGGATCGACTTCCAGGCGGCGTCGAAAGCCTTGCGGTCCGCCGCCTTCAGCGCCTTCATGGCCGGGATCTGCTCGGCGCCCGGCTCCAGGACAAGCTCGTGGAACGAGTCACGCGTGCCGGAGGTCGGCGGCGGGCCGAGCACCTCGATCGGGCGGTTCGGCAGCGAGGGGTCGACCTGGTTCCAGGTCTTGTAGGGGTTGGGGATCAGCTTGCCATCCGGGCCCGGCACGTTCTTGGCGAGGGCCAGGAACACCTGCGCGCGGGTGAGCGACAGCGGCGGGTTCTTCTTCGACAAGGCTAACGACAGGCCATCATAGCCGATCATCAGCTCCATGATGTCCTTCACGCCGTTTTTCTGGCAAAGCTCGAACTCGCCCGCCTTCATGCGGCGCGAGGCATTGGTGGCATCCGGGAACTGCACGCCGACACCATCGCAGAACAGCTTCATGCCACCGCCGGTGCCGGTGGATTCGACGACCGGGGTCTTCACGCCGGCGGTCTTGCCGAGCTGTTCAGCCACCACCGTGGTGAAGGGATAGACAGTCGACGAACCGACGATACGGATCTGGTCGCGGGCAGCGGCCAGGCCGGTCGACGAGAGAAGCGCCAAGGCCAGAAGGGCGGTGGAACGGAAGGATGTCATGAGGAAATCTCCATCGTTCGGACATCAAGGACAGTGCCGACCAACCCGAAAGCTCCCGGCGAGTTGGCGCTCTTCTAGCGAACCGCGACGACAGAACGATGACAGGCTTAGCGCTTGAATTTAGACGGCTTTATAAGCCGGCAGCACGATTGTTACAATCAATCCGGCCCTTTCGGGGCTCGCAAGCTCCAGCCGGCCGCGATGCCGCGTGACGATATGCTTGCAGATGGCGAGGCCAAGCCCGGTGCCGCCCTGCTCCCGGCTCTCGGTCGCGCTGATGCGGTAGAAGCGTTCGGTGAGGCGCGGCAGGTGTTCGGCGGCAATTCCGGGGCCGAAATCACGCACTTCCAGCACCACCTCCCCTTCGCGGCGCGCAAGCGTCACCCGAACCTTGCCGCCTGCGCTGCCATACTTGATGGCATTCTCGATCAGGTTCTCGAAGAGGCGCACGAGTTCGTCGCGTTCCCCCGGCACGACGAAGTCGCCATCCTGCGGCAGGTCGCCTTCGAGCTTCACCTTCCGCTCGGCGGCAAGCCCCCCCAGCAGATCGAAAAGATGCAGCACCAGCGGGCGCAGATCGACCGGCTCCGATGGCGGAATATGCGCCCGCATCTCGATACGCGAAAGCGAGAGCAGGTCGTTGATGAGCCTCGTCATGCGCCGCGCCTGCTCGGCGATGATGCCGAGGAAGCGCTCGCGCGCGGCGGCATCATTCTTCGCGGGGCCCTGCAAAGTCTCGACGAATCCCAGCACGGAAGCGAGCGGCGTGCGCAGTTCATGGCTGGCATTGGCCACGAAATCCGCGCGCATCTGCTCCACGCGGCGGATTTGTGTCGTGTCCTGGAAATGCAGCACGGCCGCGCTTACCCACTCGCCGCTGGCAAGCCGGCGGATGGAAACCTCGAAGCTGCGTTCCACCGGCACCCGTTCAATCAGTTCCGCCCGCTCGCCCTCTGCACCGCGCAGCACCGAATCGAGGGCCTGGGTCAGCGTCGGGTCGCGCAGGGTGTTCGAGAGCGGAAAGCCCTTCCTTAACCCCGGAAAGGCACCGAAGGCGGCCCGGTTCGCATGCTGAACAATGGCCCGGCGATCGACGAGGATGGTGGGAGAAGGCAATGCATCGAGTGCCGCACGCAAATCAGGCGAGGCATCCGTCGCGCCGGCGACCACGAACGTCTCGCGCGGCATCGCCACGTTCCGCAGGAGCAGCCAGCCCAGCAGGGCCGCCTGCGCGAGAAGCAGGAGCACGACGGGAATCGGTGAGCCAAGGGCAATGGCCAGCAGGGGAATCGCCAGAGCGAGGACGAAGCTCACCCGATAGGGCCAATCTCCGGATCGCCCGCCCGGCCCTTCCGCCATCGTCTGTTATTCCCGCTCGGAGGCGGGCTGACTTTCAAGCTGGCGCTGCAGCATGCCGGCACGCAGCATGAACTCTCGGGTGCCGAGCAGGATCAGCGCCAGGATGAAAGGCAGCAGATAATAGACAAGGCGATAGACGAGCAGCGCCCCCAGCAATTCGCCGCGCGGCACACCGGGCAGCGCCAGGAGCATCGTCACCTCGAACACACCGATCCCTCCCGGCGCGTGGCTGGCGATGCCGAGCACGACGGCGAACACATAGGCCGCCAGCATGGTCGCGAAAGGCACATGCGCATCGGGCGGCAGCAGCACCCAGAGAACCGCGGCACCGGCGCAGACATCGATCGCGCCGAGAATCATCTGCTTCAGCGTGACAGGAAAACTCGGCAGTCGCAGTCGCCAGCCCCGCACGATGAACCGGCGACGATTGTTCCGGACGAGGAAGAGATAGACCAGGATGGCGGCGAAGACTGCGACGCCGATCAGCAGGTTCATGGAGACGGGCAGCCGCGTGAACGTGCCCGCCGATTCCGGCTGGAACATCATCACCAGGCCGAACACCACCCCCATGCCGAGCCAGAACGTGATGCCGGCAATCAGCGTCAGGCTCGCAATGGCGCTCGCGCCGAGGCCGACCGAGGAATAGATCCAGTAGCGCACGGTGGCCGCCGTCAGCAGCGGAAAGCCGAGCGTGAAGCTCACGGCATAGCTCGTGAAGGATGCGAGCGCCGCAATGCGGTAGGAGATCTTCTGGACGGTCACCTCCCGCAGGGCCACCCGGTCATAGCCGGTGAGCATCAGGTAGGAGATGGCGGTGAAGAAGATCGCCAGCATGATCTGCTCGCCGCTGGCCCGGGCGAAGGCGGCCTTCACCTGCGCGCTGTCGAGTTCACCGATGACGAAATACAGGACCGTCAGCGAAAGCGCGAAAAGGGTCGCGCTGGCCAGGGTGCCAAGCAGCTTGAACCAGCGAGCACGACGCAGCCGCGCGGCGGATTCCTCGGCCGCCTCCGTTTCCTGTCCCAGGCCTTTCAGCATATTCACTCCCGGCCCGTTCTCCATCCGGCCTCGGCGGGTCGTAGCGCGCCGGTTCCAATAAGGTCAATCGCCTGCCGCGCTACCGGAGGGTGCGCAGAAAATCGAATACAGAACCGTGATGACCCGCCGCACATCCTCGTCGGCGAGGCTGTAGAGGATCGACTTGCCCTCGCGGCGCGTGGAGACAAGGCCATCGAGCCGCAGACGCGCAAGCTGCTGCGAAACGGTGGGCTGGCGCAGCGAAAGGATCTGCTCGAGTTCGGAGACGGAACGCTCGCGCTCGGCGAGCAGGCACAGCAGCAGCAGGCGGCTCTCGTGGCTCAGCGCCTTGAGGAAATCGCTGGCCTTTCGCGCCTTGCGCATCAGCATGTCGAGGTCATGGCCACCTCCATCGGCGGCGTTCATCTCATCCTTCGCAAGGGTGGCCAGCTGGCTCATGGCATGTTCCTGATCGCGAGCGCGACGTTAAGGTGGCGGCGCCGTGCCCGCCTTGGAAAGAAGGACAGACAGCAGGCCCCAGAAGCTTTCCGCATTCATGTAGCCTGTGATCCGCCCGATTTCACGACCGTTTTCCATCAATACGAAGGTTGGTGAAAAATAGATCGGAGGTTCCAGTTTCCATTCCGGTGCAAGCGGCTTGTCAAGGCTCACGCGGCGCAAGGGGGCTTTCGCGCCCTCCTGCGTCTTCGGATAGATCGGCCCGATCTCCCGGTCCCAGTTCCGGCACCAGGGGCAGCCCGCGCGCTCGAAAAGCACGAGCTCTGCAGAGGCGGCGGGGGCGGCACTCCAGCCAAGCGCCATAGCGGCAAGCATCACCGCAGTCCATCCGCGCCGGAAGCGGGCAAGGGGAAGGGACATCCGCATCGCATGGAAATAGGCGAAGACGATCCCGCTCACAAGCGGGGCGTGCCATCCGGCGGATTGTTCCTCAAGTTTTTCCGGCGGATGCGTCGGATGACGAAGGCCATGGCGAGCACGACGACCGGCACCGAGAGCGCCGTCGCGACATCGGTGGAGACCGGCAGCAGGCCGCGATCCTTCAGCCCTTTCAGCAGGAAGCTGACCAGCCCGACCACGTAATAACTGATGGCCGCGATCGAGAGGCCTTCCACGGTTTGCTGCAGGCGAAGCTGCAACTGGGTGCGTTCGTTCATGGCCCCGAGCAGCCCGTTATTCTGCTTGGCGAGTTCCACGTCGATGCGGGTGCGCAACAGGCCCGAAGCGCGCGTGAGGCGAGCGGCAAGGCTTGCGAGATTCGCCTCCATGCGCTCGCAGGTGCGGAACGCGGGGGCGTTTCGCCTTTGCAGGAAGCTCGAGATGGCCGGCGCGGTGACACCCGCTGGGTCGCCCATGCCCTCGAGCCGCTCGTTGAGGATCGCGGCATAGGCGCGCGTGGCCCCGAAGCGGAAAGTGGTGCGGGCGATCTCGCTCTCCACCTTCGCGGTCATCATGGTCAGGCGCGCGAGCAGCGCATCGCCCTCGTCGAGCCGCTGACGATGCACGAGTTCGGCGGTGAGTTTCGCGAGCCCCTGCTCCACTTCCCGGATCACCGGCCCGATGCGCTGCGCCTCGGGCAGGCCCAGAAGAGCCATGGTGCGGTAGAACTCGACCTCCGTGATGTCACGCGCCAGCGCCCCGAGACGACGATCGGTCATGCCGCGATTGATGACGACAAAGCGCACGAAACCGCCTTCATCGGGCGCGAAATCCGAGGCCATCTCGGCCATGCCATCCTCGACGATCGAATGCGAGAGGATGGACTGGCGCAGGCGCCCGATCGCGGCATCGCCTTCGGGATCTTCCACGAAGGCGATGTCGATCGAGACGAGATGCGGCCCTGGCTGCTCCGGCAGCGGCAGGTTGCGCATGATGTCGGCGGCAGGCGATTCGAACCTCGCATGCTCGCCCGAGAGCAGGAACACGAAGGTGGTGAATTCCGTATGCTCTTCCCAGCGGAAAAGGCCTTGGGGCAACTCGTGACGATGGTGCTTCGCGCCTTCCGGGGCGGGAGAGCGCCCATGCGAGCGGGCAAAATTGTCGAGCCGCTCGCGCAGCACTTCGGCCGATTCGCTGCCGCGCAGGAAGGCGAGGCCGATGAGGCGGGCGGGCGCGGAGAAAGGGAAGAACGGGCGGGAATGGGCTTCGAGCAGGACCGAATCGCGCGCGGGATGCGGCTCGAAAGGCGGGGTGGATGCAACCTTGGCCATGGATTCTGCGACTCGAGCGAAAGGCCCCGGCAAGCGCGCCGGTATCTTCTTATGCCGAATTCGGAAGCAGATGGCTACTTGGCGCGAAGGCTTTCCCGATCGAAAAATGGCGGGCTCGATGCTTTACATTCAAGAAAACCTATATACCGTTGCTCACAAAATAGAAGAACAGGGCTGGCATGGCAGGACTTTCCACGCCAGATCATGGCTGAAACCCGAGGAGGATTCCCGGCATGACGTCGCTGACCACTGTCTCGCGCCGCGATGCGCTCTGCCTCACGGCAGCTGCTCTCGCGCTCGCCCCCGGCCTTGCCCGCGCCGATGCGGCGGCGGTGGAAGCCGAACTCAGGAAGCTCTACGGCGACAAGAAGCCGGGCTCCGGCAAGATCAGGCTCGATGTGCCGCAGATCGCGGAGAACGGCCTCGTGGTGCCGATCAGCGTCGAGGTTGAAAGCCCGATGACGGAGAAGGACCACGTGAAGACGGTCCATGTCTTCGCGGATGGCAACCCGCTGCCTGGCATTGCGAGCTTCCGTTTCACGCCGGCCTGCGGCAGGGCGGCAGCCTCGACCCGCATGCGCCTCGCGCAGACGCAGAATATCGTCGCCGTCGCCGAGATGGCCGACGGATCGCTCTTCTCCACAAAGAGTGAAGTGAAGGTCACCATCGGCGGCTGCGGCGGCTGAGACGAGAGGCGAGGAGTTTCGACATGTCCAACAAACCCGTGCCCCGCGTCCGTGTTCCCGCGAACGCCAAGAAGGACGAGCTGATCGAGATCAAGACCCTCATCAGCCACGAGATGGAAAGCGGCCAGCGCAAGGACTCCGCGGGTGCCACCATTCCGCGCAAGATCATCAACACCTTCACCGCCAGTTTCAACGGCAAGACGGTGTTCGAGGCGATCTGGCATCCGGCCATCTCCGCGAATCCCTATCAGTCGTTCTTCTACAAGGCGGTGGAGAGCGGCGAATTCATCTTTCAGTGGAAGGATGATGACGGCTCCGTCTACGAAACGAAGGCCAAGCTGACGGTCGCCTGAGGCAACGGCGGCTGCGGAGAAGCACGTCACAACGCGAAACCCGACCCCACCGCCCCTCACCTGGTCGTGAAGGGGAAAGCGCGGCCGAAAAAGGGGAGAAACGGCCATGGTCTCACGGCGAGAGCTGGTGCAGGCAGGTCTTGCGGCCTCTGCGCTTCTGGCCGGCTCCGGCCTGAGCGCGGGGCGCGCCTTCGCGCAACAGAAGCTGACGCAAGGCGATATCCTGCGTTTCGAGCCGCTGGGCAATGTCACGCTGCTGCATGTCGCGGATATCCATGCCCAGCTCGTGCCGACCTGGTTCCGCGAGCCCTCGATCAATCTCGGCGTCGGCGAGGCGAAGGGCCGGGTGCCGCATATCACGGGGAAGGATTTCCTCGACCTCTACAAGATTCCCGTCGGCTCCCCCATGGCCTATGCGCTCACGAGCGAGGACTTCGCTTCGCTCGCCAAGAATTACGGCCGGATGGGCGGGCTTGATCGCCTGGCGACCGTGATCAAGACGATCCGCGCGGAACGCGGCGATAATCGCTGCCTGCTGCTCGATTGCGGGGATACCTGGACCAATTCCTGGACTTCGCTGCAAACGAAGGCGCAGGATATCGTGGATTGCATGAACCTGTTGAAGCCCGATGCCATGACCGCGCATTGGGAATTCACGCTCGGCGCGGAGCGGGTGGAGGAGATCACCAGAAGCCTGCCCTTCCCGCTTCTCGCTCAGAACATCCGCGACACCGAATTCGAGGACAGGGTCTTCGAGCCGCGCCAGATTTTCGAGAAGGGCGGCGTGAAGATTGCCGTCATCGGGCAGGCCTATCCCTACACGGCCATCGCCAATCCCCGCTGGATGTTCCCGAAATGGGCCTTCGGGTTGCGGGAGGATGAACTCCAGCGGCAGGTGGAGGAAGCGCGCGGCGAGGGCGCCGATCTCGTGGTGCTGCTCTCGCATAGCGGCTTCGATATCGACCACAAGATGGCGGGCCGCGTGAAGGGCATCGACGTCATCCTCACCTCGCACACGCATGATGCGCTTCCCGAGCCGGTGCGCGTGGGGCAGACCCTGCTGATCGCCACCGGGGCCTATGGCAAGTTCATCTCCCGGCTTGATCTTGATGTGCGGGAAAAGCGCGTGCAGGGCTACCGCCACCGGCTGATCCCGATCTTCTCGGATGCGATCGAGCCCGATGCCGAGATGGCGGCGCTGATCGCCAGGCATCGCGCGCCTTACGAGAAAGACCTCAAGCGTGTCCTTGGATGCACCGAGGGGCTGCTCTATCGCCGTGGCAATTTCCAGGGCTCGCTCGACGATGTCTTCACCGATGCGATGCTGGAAGTGCGCGATGCGGAAATCTCGCTCTCGCCCGGCATGCGCTGGGGCGGAAGCCTCCTGCCGGGGCAGGACATCACCTTCGAGGACATCGCCAACGCCTCCGCGATGACCTACCCGCAATGCTACCGCACGACGATGAAGGGCTCGATGCTGAAGGCCATCCTCGAGGATATCGGCGACAACATCTTCAACCCCGACCCCTATTATCAGGGGGGCGGCGACATGGTGCGCGTCGGCGGCATGGGTTTTTTGATCAACCCGTTCGGCACGGTCGGAAACCGCATCTCGAACATGACCTTCCTCAAGACCGGAGCGCCCATCGATGCCAGCCGCGATTATGTGGTCGCGGGCTGGGCCTCCATCAATGAGGGCACGCAAGGGCCGCCCATCTGGGATGTGGTCGGCCAATATCTCACCGCCAGGAAGACGATCACGCCGCGCAACGAAAGCGCCGTGAAGGTCGTGGGCCTTTGAAGGAGAAGCACATGTCCGATGCGCGAAAGGACAGACCGACCAGCCGCCGCGGCTTTCTGGCGGCCGCGGCCGGCGCGGGCGCTCTGGCCGCCGCCGGCGGGGCCCGGGCGCAGGGCCAGAAGCCCGACCCGCTGATCACCGAGCCGCAGGACTGGAACCGCTTCCTCGGTCCCGGCGTCGATGCCGCCCCCTATGGCAAGCCATCGAAGTTCGAGGCTGGCGTCGTGCGCCGCCATGTGGGATGGCTCACGGCGGATACGATCTCCTCGATCAACTTCACACCGCTGCATCAGCTCGACGGCATCGTGACGCCGAACGGCCTGTGCTTCGAGCGCCACCATGCGGGCGTGGCCGAGATCGAGCCTGGCAAGCATCGGCTGATGGTCCATGGCCTTGTCGAGAAGCCGCTGGTCTTCACCATGGACGACCTCAAGCGCTTTCCGGGCCGGGTGAACAAGCTCTACTTCCTCGAATGCGCGGCCAATGGCGGCATGGAATGGCGTGGCGCGCAGCTCAATGGCTGCCAGTTCACGCACGGGATGATCCATAACGTGTGGTATACGGGCATTCCGCTGAAGACGCTGCTGGATGAAGCCGGCATGCGCAACCATGCCAAGTGGCTGCTGGCGGAGGGGGCCGATGCCTCGCTGATGACACGCTCCATCCCCATCGAGAAGGCGATGAAGGATTGCCTCGTCGTCTGGGCGATGAATGGCGAGGCGCTGCGGCCGGAGCAGGGTTATCCCCTGCGCCTCGTGGTGCCCGGCTGGGAAGGCAATATGTGGATCAAGTGGCTGAGGCGCCTCGAGATCGGCGACCAGCCCTGGCAGCAGCGCGAGGAAACCTCGAAGTATACCGACCTCCTCGCCGATGGCCGCTCGCGCCGCTTCACCTTTGTCATGGATGCGAAGAGCGTGGTGACGAACCCCTCACCGCAGGCGCCCTTGCGCCAGAAGGGCCCGAACGTGCTCTCGGGCCTCGCCTGGTCGGGCCGCGGCGCGATCACCCGGGTGGATGTCTCCATCGATGGCGGCAGGAACTGGCGCAATGCGCGCATCGACGGACCGGTGCTGCCCATGTCGCTTACGCGGTTCTATGTCGATTTCGATTGGCAGGGCGAAGACCTGCTCATCCAGTCCCGCGCGATGGATGAGACCGGTTATGTGCAGCCCACCAAGGATGAGCTGCGCAAGGTGCGCGGCGTGAATTCCATCTATCACAATAACGGCATCCAGACCTGGCATGTGAAGCCGAACGGGGAGACCGAAAATGTCGAGATCCTCTAGGGCCTTGCTGGGTATTACCCTCGCGGTCGCGCTCGGCTTCCCGGCTTTCGCGCAGGCGGGAAAGACCGGGCTCGGGCGCGCCGCCCTGCCGGCCGAAATCGAGGCCTGGGACATTGATATCCGCGCCGACGGCAAGGGCCTTCCGCCCGGCAAGGGCAGCGTGAAGGATGGCGAGACGCTCTTCATCGAGCGTTGCGCCGCCTGCCATGGCGAATTCGCCGAGGGCGTTGGCCGTTGGCCGGTTCTCGCGGGCGGACAGGGCACGATGAAGGATGACCGGCCGGAAAAGACGATCGGCTCGTTCTGGCCCGATCTCTCCACCGCATTCGACTACATTCGCCGGGCCATGCCCTACGGCAACGCGCAATCGCTGACGGCGGACGAGACCTACGCGATCGTCGCGTTCCTGCTCAATATGAACAACATCGTGAACGACGATTTTGTGCTGAGCCGGGAAAACTTTCTTTCGGTGAAGATGCCGAATGCCACGGCCTTCTACGATGATGACCGCGAACAGGCGGAAAGACATTTTTGGAACCGCCCCCCTTGCATGACCAACTGCAAGCCTGACACAAAGATCACAGGTCGCGCCGCGGTTCTGGACGTGACGCCCGAAGGCGGCGACAAGAGCATCAAGGTGGAATGATTGATGAGGGACGGGAAAAGGATCGCGACGGCCTCCGCCGCTCTTCTTGCCTTTTTCATCCTGGCCGGCTGGCCCGGCCGGGCTTTCACCGGCACTTTTCGCGGCGACAAGGCTCTCGGAGAATATCTCGCCAGTGAATGCGTCACCTGCCACCAGAAATCCGGGCGGCAGGTCGGCGGCGTTCCAGCCATCGTCGGCTGGCCGGAGGACCAGTTTCTCGCCGTGATGCATGCCTACCAGAAAGGTGACCGGGAAAACCCGATCATGCGAACCATTGCGGGGCAGTTCAAGGAAGACGAACTCCTCGCTCTTGCCGCCTATTTTGGCTCGCTCAAGCCACAACGCTGACAATCGAGGGGAAACCATGACGACACGTCGAGACATTCTGATCGGCTCCGGCGCGATCGCCGCCGCGAGCACATTGCCTGCGCCTGCCGTGCTGGGCCAGGCCAGACCCCGGGTTGTCGTCATCGGCGGCGGTGCCGGCGGTGTCACCGCTGCGAAGTACATCGCCAGGGACAGCGAGAAGAAGATCGCTGTAACTCTCATCGAGGAAAACCCGAATTACCAGACCTGCTTCCACTCGAACCTCTTCCTCGGCGGCTTCCGCGACTATGCCTCGATCCTGCATGATTACGCGAAGCTGCCCGGCCATGGCGTTGACGTGGCCCGCGCACGCGCGCAGATAATCGACCGCGACAGGAAGCAGGTGGTGCTCGCCGATGGCCGGCGCATCGCCTATGATCGCGTCGTCGTCTCGCCCGGCATCGACCTGAAATACGATTCCGTTCCCGGCTGGGGGAAGGAACATGAAGAGCGCATGCCGCATGCCTGGAAGCCGGGCGCGCAGACCCGCCTGCTGAAGCGCAGGCTCGATGCGGTGCCGAATGGCGGCGTCATCGTGATGATCGCCCCCCCGAACCCCTTCCGCTGCCCGCCCGGACCCTATGAGCGCATCTCGATGTTCGCGCATGTGCTGAAGCGCACGGGCAAGACGAAGTCGAAGATCTTCATCATCGACCCCAAGGAGTCCTTCTCCAAGCAGGCCCTGTTCCAGGAGGGCTGGGACAAGCACTACAAGGGCCTCGTCGAATGGCTCGGCCCCAAGGTGCATGATGGCGTGAAATCGGTCGATTCGAAGACCGGGACGGTGGTCACCGGCTTTGAAACCTACAAGAACTGCGCGCTGGTGAATGTGATTCCGGCCCAGATGGCCGGCGCGATCGCTCGGGATTCCGGCCTTGCCAACCAGACCGGCTATTGTCCGATCCTGCCCGAGAGCATGAAGAGCGCGCTTGATGCGAATGTCTTCGTGCTGGGCGATTCCACCATTGCGGGCGACATGCCGAAATCCGCCTTCTCCGCCAATTCGCAGGCGAAGGTCGCAGCCATGACGATCCGCGGCGAATTGATCGGCGCGCGCACCTTCCCGGCGCGCTACGCCAATACCTGCTGGAGCCTGATCGAGACCGAGGACACCGTGAAGGTCGGCGGTGCCTACGAGGCCAAGGACGGCAAGATCACCGCCTCCTCCACCTTCATCTCCAGGACCGGCGAGACGGCCGAATTGCGCAAGCAGACGCAGGCCGAGAACATGGGCTGGTATGCCGGCATCATTGAGGACATGTTCGGCTGAGAATCCGGTTCCGGGCGAAACAGG
>NZ_JBJTDY010000038.1:0-38407 GCF_046092605.1 Rhabdaerophilum sp.
CCTGTCGGGATCACCAGCCATCGCGACGGCTCCTTCGAACCTGCAATCGATCTTGCCCGTCTTCGCCAAGGCTCGACGGGTGGTTCGAATCCTGTCGGGATCACCAGCCATCGCCCCGTAGCCGGGCCGGGGATTATGCGCTTCTTCCGCCAATCCTCTCGCCTTTTCAAGATTCTGGCAGGGATGAGCGCCGGAGCGGACTGGCGTTCTTTGCCCGTGGGGAGTGGGGCGGGACCCATTCTCCGGTATATTGCCGGCGAAGAATGCCCCCTTGTCATTGCCCTGACATTGTTCTTTCATGAACCTGTCGCTGACCCTGCGGATAAGCGCGGCCTTGCAGTGCCGCGCAGGGATACGAGACAGGGCGGCCAGGGAGGATTGCTTCATGAACATCAATCGTCGTCTCCTGTGCGGAGCGGCTTTCGCGCTGTCGGCCCTCGGCGCCACGCCGGCTTTCGCCCAGGTCGAGCTGCAATGGTGGCACGCTATGACGGGCGCCAACAACGACGTCATCGTGCGGCTCGCCGAAGAGTTCAACCAGAGCCAGAAGGAATACAAGGTCGTCCCGACCTACAAGGGCTCCTACCCGGATACGCTGAATGCCGGCATCGCCGCCTTCCGCGCGGGCAATGCGCCGCATATCCTGCAGGTCTTCGAGGTGGGCACCGCCACGATGATGGGCGCCAAGGGCGCGATCAAGCCGGTGCAGGACCTGATGAAGGAAGCGGGCGAGAATTTCGACCCGAAAAGCTACCTGCCGGCGATCACCGGCTATTACTCGACATCGAAGGGCGAGATGCTCTCCTTCCCGTTCAATTCGTCCTCGGCGGTGATGTGGATCAACAAGGACCAGTTCCGCAAGGCCGGCCTTGACCCCGAAAAGCCGCCGAAGACCTGGCCGGAAGTGTTCGATGCCGCCCGGAAGCTCAAGACCGTGAGCCCGACCTGCGGCTTCTCGACCGCCTGGATCACCTGGCTCAACATCGAGCAGTTCTCGGCCTGGCACAACGTGCCGATCGGCACCAGGGCCAATGGCATGGACGGGTTCGACACGACCTTCCAGATCAACTCGCCGCTGCATGTCCGCCACCTGCAGAACCTGATGGACCTGCAGAAGGACAAGACCTTCGATTATTCCGGCCGCACGAACACGGGTGAAGGCCGCTTCACCTCGGGTGAATGCCCGCTCTTCCTCACCTCCTCGGCCTTCTTCGGCAATGTCCGCGCGAATGCGAAATTCGAGTGGTCGAATGCGGTGATGCCGTATTACCCGGATGTCGCCGGTGCCCCGCAGAACTCGATCATCGGCGGAGCCTCGCTCTGGGTCATGGGCGGCAAGAAGGCGGATGAATACAAGGGTGTCGCGAAATTCTTCACCTTCCTCTCGGATGTCGATCGCCAGGTGAAGCTGCACACGGAATCGGGCTATCTCCCGATCACCAAGGCGGCCTACGAGAAGGTGAAGGCCTCGGGCTTCTACAAGCAGAACCCGCATCTCGAGACGCCGCTCCTGCAGCTCAACAACAAAGAGCCGACGGAGAATTCGCGCGGACTGCGTTTCGGCAGCCTCGTGCAGATCCGTGACATCTGGGCGGAGGAATATGAAGCCGCGCTGACGGGCAAGAAGACCGCGAAGGAAGCGATGGATGCTGCCGTGAGCCGCGGCAACGAGATGCTGCGCCAGTTCGAGCGCACGGTTTCGCGCTGAACTCCGAAAACCGGCGGCCGGGCGACAGCAGCGCCCGGCTGTTTCTTGTTGCGGGAGGGGCCGGCATGGAAAAGCGCGTGGTGTTCCATGGCAAGCTGCTGCCGTTTATTCTGCTCGCGCCGCAATTGCTGGTCACGCTGGTCTTCTTCTACCTGCCGGCCGGACAGGCGGTATGGCAGAGCTTCCTTGTGCAGGATGCTTTCGGGCTTTCCACCGAATTCGTCTGGTTCGAGAATTACCAGATCCTGCTCTCGAAGCCGGATTACTACCGCACCATGCTGACGACGGCGATCTTCTCGTCGCTGGTGGCGTTCTTCTCGCTCTCCATTGCGCTGCTCTTCGCGGTTCAGGCGGACAAGCACCTCAAGTTCGCGACCGGCTACAAGACGCTGCTGATCTGGCCCTATGCGGTGGCTCCAGCCATTGCCGGCGTGCTCTGGCTCTTCATGTTCCAGCCCTCCCTGGGCCTTGTCAGCCAGGCCCTGCGCGCGGCCGGCTTCGAATGGAACCCGCTGCTCAACCAGAATCATGCGATGACTCTGGTGGTGATGGCGGCGACCTGGAAGCAGATCTCCTACAATTTCCTTTTCTTCCTCGCCGGGCTGCAGGCGATCCCGAAATCGGTGATCGAGGCCGCCGCGATTGACGGCGCGACGCCCATGCGGCGCTTCTGGACCATCATCTTCCCGCTGCTCTCGCCAACCACGTTCTTCCTGCTGGTCGTGAACATCGTCTATGTCTTCTTCGACACTTTCGGCATCATCGATGCGGCGACGCAAGGTGGCCCCGCGAGGGCAACCGAGACGCTCGTCTACAAGGTGTTCTCGGATGGGAAGAGCGGCGGCGATCTCGGCGGCTCGGCCGCGCAATCGGTCATCCTCATGGCGATCGTCATCGCGCTGACCGCGATACAGTTCCGCTATGTCGAGCGAAAGGTGCAATATTGATGGCATCCGTGATGTGGAAGCAGCGCACGGCACCGGAACTCAACGCCCTCGCCAAGGCGGGCGCGCTGGTCATCCTGCCCGTGGCCTCGATGGAGCAGCACGGTCCGCATCTGGCGGTGGGGGTCGATACCTATCTCTGCGAAAGCGTTTGCCGTCTGGCTGCCGAACAGGTGGCCGGAGGCGCGTGCATCGTCGCGCCGACGCTCTGGGTCGGCATGGCCGAGCATCACATGGCCCTGGGTGGCACCTTCACGCTCGATATCCCGACCTATCGCGCGGTGCTGATCTGCCTGCTGAAGAGCATCGAGCGGCACGGTTTCAAGCGCGTGCTGATCGTCAACGGCCATGGCGGGAACATCGCGGCGCTCGGGGCCTTCCTGCCCGATTTCGCACGGGAGACCACGCTCTCCATCCGCGCCGTGACCTATTTCGAACTCGCCAAACCCGCGATCACTCCCTTGATCGAGAAGCAGGACGGCACGATGCATGCCTGCGAGGTGGAAACCTCGATGATGATGGCCTTGCGGCCCGATGAGGTGCGCGCGGATCGTCTCGCCGGGGCTTATGGCATGCTGGAGGCGGAATCGGCTGCCCTCATGCGCCCGGTGGTCGCGCGTTACCGGCCTTTCATGGAAATGACCCCCTCCGGCGTGATCGGGGATGCCCGCTTCGCCACGCGCGAGAAGGGCGAGAAACTCGTTGCGGCCTGCGCCGAGGCGCTCGCCAGCTGGATTTCGGGACCCGAGGGACGGAGCTGATGGTCGAACGCAGGCGCCTCCTCGATTTCGTGCCACATCTGGTGCTGCTGCTCGGCATCGCGATCGTGGCCTTCCCGGTCTATGTGGCCTTCGTGGCCTCCACCTGGGATGCCGCGACGATCTCGAACGGCCAGATGCCGTTGCGGCCGGGCCCGCATTTTCTCGAGAACTATTACCGCACGATCTTCATCGGCACCTCGTCCTCGACGCGCGAGCCGGTGGGCACGATGATGCTCAATTCCCTCATCATGGCGATATGCATCGCGCTCGGCAAAATTGCGATCTCGCTGATCTCGGCCTTCGCGGTGGTCTATTTCCGCTTTCCCTTCCGCATGGCGGCGTTCTGGATCATCTTCATGACCCTGATGCTGCCAGTGGAAGTGCGCATTTTCCCCACCTACAAGATCGTGGCGGACCTCAGGCTGCTCGACACCTTCGCGGGCCTCACGATTCCGCTCATCGCCTCGGCGACCGCGACGCTGCTCTTCCGCCAGTTCTTCATGACCGTGCCCGATGAGCTGGTCGAGGCCTCGAAGATCGATGGCGCGGGGCCGATGAAATTCTTCTTCGACACGCTCGTGCCGCTCTCGATCACCTCGGTCGCGGCGATGTTCGTGGTGCAGTTCATCTATGGCTGGAACCAGTATCTCTGGCCGCTCCTCATCACCACCAAGGACAACATGCAGACCATCGTCATCGGCATCAAGAAGATGATCGTGACGCAGGATGCGCTGACCGAATGGCAGCTTGCCATGGCCACCGCCATCCTCGCCATGCTGCCGCCGGTGATCGTGGTGGTGGTGATGCAGAAACTCTTCGTGAAGGGCCTCGTGGAGACCGAAAAATGAGTGACGTGAGGCTCGATACCGTTCGCAAGGTCTATGCAGGCGGGGTGGAGGCGGTGAACGGCGTCAGCCTCGAGATCGCCGATGGCCAGTTCTGTGTGCTTGTCGGGCCTTCGGGCTGCGGGAAATCCACGCTTCTGCGCATGGTGGCCGGGCTCGAGACGATTTCCGGCGGAACCTGCGCCATTGATGGCCGTGTCGTGAACGAGATCGAGCCGGCCGAGCGCGATATCGCCATGGTCTTCCAGAACTACGCGCTCTATCCGCATATGTCGGTCTATGACAACATGGCCTATGGCTTGCGCAATCGCGGCACGCCCAAGGAAGAAATCGATGCCCGCGTGAAGGAAGCCGCGCGGATTCTCGAGGTGGAGCCCTTCCTTCAGCGCAAGCCCAAGGCGCTCTCGGGCGGCCAGCGGCAGCGGGTGGCCATGGGCCGCGCCATCGTGCGCAAGCCGAAGGTCTTCCTGTTCGACGAACCGCTCTCGAACCTCGACGCGAAGCTGCGCATCCAGATGCGTGTCGAGATCAGGAAGCTCCAGCGCGCGCTGAAGACCACTTCCATCTACGTGACGCACGACCAGCTGGAGGCGATGACGCTCGCGGATCAGCTCGTGGTGATGAACAAGGGTCAGGTGGAGCAGGCGGGCGCGCCGCTGGAACTCTACGAAAAGCCGCAGACCATCTTTGTCGCAGGGTTCATCGGGGCTCCGCCGATGAACCTCATCACCGTGCCGGATGGCGGAATGCCCGGCCTCACCCTGCGGCAAAGGCCGGCCGGGGTGGTGGTTCTGGGTGTGCGCCCCGAACATCTCCACGAGGACGGCAGCGACTCATCCGAACTCGCGATCGATATCTCATCCGAACTCGCGATCGATATCGTGGTGAGCGCGGTCGAAGCGGTGGGCGCGGAGACCTATCTCTATGGCGCGCTGAACGGGGATGGGCCGGAGCTTATCGTCCGCGTTCCGGGTCGGGCGGCCCATGCGCCGGGCCAACGCTTGAAGGCCACCGCAGCTGCCGCGCAATTGCACTTCTTCAACCCCGAAACGGGCAGGCGGATCGGCTGATTCAGCCGATCCCCTCGCGGGATCGCAGGCCTTGCCAGCTGCGATGCGCCGCTTTCAGCGTCGGCGCATCTTCGAGGGCGGCGCCAAGGGCGCCCAGTGCTCGCAGGCTGAGCAGGGTCGCAGCCACAATCTCCCCGATTTGCAGCGTACCTGCCATGGCCAGCGCTCCCCCGAGCGACAACAGCAGGATCTGCAGGGTATCGCGCAGACCCGCAACCGCAAGCCGCCGCCTGCGTTCGCCCGCGCGGAAGGAGGCATCGGGTTTCGATGGAGGCGGCTCCGGTGCTGCGCCAAAGCGGATCAGGAGAAGCAAGGCCACGGCGGTGGTGGCACCGAGGAGCGGGTGGAGCACCAGCACGACCATGAGGAATATCGGCACCCAGCCGCAATCGGCGGCAAGAAGGAAGCTGCGGCCGCGCAAGGCGCGTATCAGCGGCTGGCCGGCGAGGCGCGCAGCCTCGCCCTGCTGATCGAGGCGGGCGAGAAGCTTCTGGCTCGCCCGGTCGGCCATGGAGCCAGCCCGGGCGCGTGCAAGAAACTGAACAGCGAGCAACAGCAGCGCTGCGCCGGCCGCAAAGGCCAGTTGGACGACGGACCCGGATGGAATGAGCCAGCCATAAAGCAGGATGACAAAGAGCGCGCCGGAGGCAGCGAGAATGCCCGCGGCAAGAACAAGCAGTGCCGCGCGCAGCAATTCGGCTTCCAGCCGGCCAAGCCCGCTCGCATGGACCGACCCGCCCAGCTGTTGGGTCCATGCCATGATGCCGCCCTCAGGCCGGGAAAGCGTGCCCAACGGGCGGCGAGCCAGGCGGCGGGGACCCAGGTGCCGGCGCGCTTCGAACGGAATGCTCGGTCAGAAACGCGTTCAATTCATCGGCGCTCCAGTCCATGCGTCGCATGAGCCGCTGGAGCGGCGGCCAGCAATGAACAACTTCAGATTGTATTTGTCCGAAGTTCTCAACGTAACTTGCAAAGAATGACAGGAGCCTCTCCGCATTCTCCCGAAGCTTTTGAGGGCTGAGATCAGCGCCGGCCAGCGCGACGCCCTTCGCTTTCTTTTCAGCGATCATTCGCGCGACGAGGAGCTCCACCTCTGCCCAAACCACAGTATCGGCGGGCTGATCCCTGGAGTCATGATGAATAAACCGGCCACCCGGTAATGAACGGCAGAGTTTTTCATATTCACGCGTTTGCATGATCCAGAGATGCCAAAGGTCATCCAATTCCTCTCCGAAGAGAATGTTTCCTGGAAACTCATGGGAAAGGATCAGGAATTTCAGAAGTTCGGTCAGCCGAACGCGCATTTCGTTGGCATCGATCTCGGGCCGCTTGACACGGAAATAAGTGTAGAGACTTGGCGAAAAGAATCTCTCAAACAATGAAGATTCACTTGCCTGATCAGAAACACTGCTCATTCAAATACCCTCCCTAGTAAACAGCACAAATCGTGTCTTCAAGACACAACTTTTGGAAGAAATTACACCCCAGATGAATTTCAGAAAGCTTGTCATAAATTCCAATTGCCTGTCAAGAGACAAAAGGTAAACTTTTTTCTTGACCCGTTAACCATTTTAAACATCATGTCGGCGTTATCATAACTCAAGGGGTGCCAGGGATGACGATTTCACTGAGCCGGGTTTCGATCCGGATGGAGGATGCTGCCGTTCAAGCCGTAATGGGCCGCATGACGGAAGCGATCGCGGCCATGAACGCGGCAGATTGTGGCTGCGGCTGCGGTGGCGGAAGTTGTGGCACGGCTGGCTGTGGCTGCGGCAGCGGCGCAACCTGTGGATGCGGATGCGGGGGTATCGGCGATGGTGGCGGCGGCAGCAGCAGCAATGGCGGCGGGCTGTCGGGCGGGGAACCCTGAGGGCCGGCATGGCAACCGGCGCGGGACGCGCCTTCGGGCGCGTTTTTTCGCCCAGCGCCCGGTTCTCCCCGGCAAGTGCAGGCGGACGGGTTGTCCGTGGCGGACAGCTGGCCGGCCTTCTGCCATTCTCGCAGCTGATTCGAGCGTTCTTGCCGGGGCGGATCAGGATGCGGATGGAAACGTTGTCGCCGGGTATCAAGGCTGGCTTTCGAGCCTCGCTTGCCATGGGGCTTTTCGGGCTTTGCCTTTCCGGCATCGGGCTCGCGCAAAGCCCGGCGCCGGGCGGCTCGCGCGGTGTGCTGGAAACCACGCGCCTGGAGTTGCAACAGGTGGAGGCGGCCTTCCAGCGGGATTCGCTCGATGATCGGCGCCTCGCCGATCTCCGGCAGAGGCTCGTGCCGCTGGCGCAGAGCGTCGATGGCGTGATCGCGAAGGAGCAGCCGGCCGCGGATGAAATCAAGGCCCGGCTCGATCAGCTCGGGCCGGCGCCGGATGCCGCCAAGGGGCAGACCGAAAGCCCGGAAGTCGCGCGTGACCGTGCCGAACAGAGCCGGCTCTGGAAGGAGGCCGACGAAACACTCCGCAGCGCGCGCGCGCTCGCGCTCCGCATCGAACAGACCGCGCAGACCATCGCGGATCGCCGCCGACAGAACTTTACCCGCGAGATCCTCGCCCAGCATGCGGCGGTGGCGAGCCCCTGGCTATGGCTCGATGTCGCCAGGGCCCTCCCCGCAGATGCGGCGGCGCTGCATTTCCTGGGGCAACAATGGGCCTCGGCCATCTTTGCCAATCTCGAATGGTACGAGGCCTTCGTGCTGGCGATGATGGCGGGCGGGATGCTGATCCTCTTTCCGCGCGCGAAAGGTTGGGTGGAAACCGGCTCCTTCCTTCGGGTTGCGCTTTTCGGTGGCGACCGGCCGGATCCGATCCAGAAGATTCTTCGTGCGTTGCGCCGCGTGGCTCTGGCCACGATCGTTCCTGGCGGCGCGCTGCTCCTGCTTGATCTGCTGCTGGACCGCTTCGAGCTTCTGCCCGGGCGAACCTCCCAGGTTGCGGATGCCATGATCTACGGGCTGATCTTCATCATCTTCCTGCGCGGGCTCGCCCATGCGGTGCTGTCGCCGGGCCGGCCCAGCTGGCGCATGGTGGAACTTTCGGATGAGCAGGCCACCGTCTTCGCCGGCACCATCCTGACCATCGCGGTTATCGTTGTGATCGGGCGGGTGGTGGATGCCGTTCTGGCGGCGATTGTCGCGTCTTTCCCGCTTACCGTCGCGATGCGCGGCGTCTTCGCCATCATGGTCAGTCTCACGATGACGAGCGGCCTGCGCCGGGCTTTCGGGCAACGCGCCCATGCGGAGGCCGAGCGCGAACGCCCGGCCGAGCAGAACCAGCCCGTGCTGCCCCTGCGCATTTTCGGCTGGACCGTGGCGTTGATCGTTCTCGGAGCAGCCTTGCTCGGTTTCGTGCCGCTCGCGACCTTCCTGGTGACGCAGCTCACCTGGATCATCACGCTCACGCTGGCGCTGGTGTTCCTGCTCACGATCATCGAGGAGGTCATCAGCACCGGCCTTTCGGCCAATGGCTTCCTCGGCCGCCGCGTTCGCGAGGCGACGGGCATGGCAGCTTCTTCGCTTGATCAGGCGAGCGTGCTGGGTTCCGGCCTGCTGCGCCTCATGCTGTTCATTGCCTTCGGCATGCTGCTGCTGGCTCCATGGGGCGTGGATTCGCAATCCTTCCTCTACAATATCCGCGCCGCCTTCTTCGGCTTCCAGGTCGGGGGCGTGACGATCTCGCTTTCAACCATTGCGGTCGCAATCCTGCTGTTCACCCTCGGATATGGCGCGACGCGCGCGGTGCAGAACTGGCTTGATACCCACTACCTGCCGCGCACCACGCTGGACCCTGGCCTGCAGAATTCCATCCGCACCATTCTGGGCTATATCGGCATCGTCATCGCCGCGATGGTTGCACTGTCCCAGCTCGGGCTTTCCCTCGACAAGATCACCATCGTGGCCGGCGCCCTCTCGGTGGGTATCGGTTTCGGGCTTAAATCCATCGTGGAGAATTTCATTTCCGGCCTCATCCTGCTCTGGGAGAGGCCGATTCGCGTGGGCGACTGGATCGTGGTCGGTGACGAACAGGGGACGGTGAAGCGCATCAATGTGCGCTCGACCGAGATCCTCACCTTCGACCGCGCGAGCGTTATCATCCCCAACTCGGAATTCATCTCCGGCCGGGTGAAGAACTGGGTGCATTCCGACCGCACGGCCCGGATCATGATACCGGTGGGCGTCGACCACAGCGCCGACCCGGCACAGGTTCAGAAGCTCCTGATGGATGCGGCGCTTGCGCATATCGAGGTGATGAGCGAGCCGAAGCCGATGGTGATCTTCAAGAATCTCGGCGAGAACGGGCTCGATTTTGAGTTGCGCTGCTTCACGGATGTCGATTCGATGGCCACGACCCGGTCAGACCTTCTTTTCGACATCTATCGCCGCCTGCAGCAGGCCGGCGTGCTGCTCTCCGCACCCACCCGCAAGCTGGAGATCATGAACCTCCCGCCCATGGTCGATCCGCGCGGCCTGCCTCGTCACGATGATGAGCGAGATGGCTGATCAGCGCCCCGGCGGCAGCGGCGGGGCCTCGCGCATGACGAGAATCGAGATGCGACGGTTCGGCGCGATATAGGGATCGTCCGGGAAGAGCGGCTCGGTATCGGCCTTGCCGATGACCGCTTCGAAGCGCTCATCGGGCATGCCATTGTTCGAGAGCAGGTCGCGCACGCCCAGCGCGCGCTCGCTGGAGAGGCGCCACAATTCGCCGCGATCGCGGCCCTCGCCCCGGCCGGCGCTGGTATGGCCGGTGATACGCAGACGGTTCGGCATGCGGCGCAGGGTGGGAGCAATACCGGCAATGGTCCTGCGCATGCGCTCATAGGGCCAGGCCGACCCTTCCGCGAACATCGAGCGGCCTTCCTGATCGGTGATCTGGATGTGGAGACCGTCTTTCGTCTCCTCGACGATGACATTGCGCGAAACTTCGGTCAGTTCCGGCAGTTCCTGCAAGGCCTGGCGCAGCGAGGCGGCCGCAGTGGTGAATCCGCGATCCGAATAGAAGGTGCCGCTGCCCATCGTGTCGCGCTGGATATGGGTCAGCGGGGTCGTCTGGTCGGAGGCATAATCCGGGGTGTTCTTGGTGACGTTCTTCAATGCCGAGCGGGTCGGGACGCCATCGGCCTCGATCACGGCGGTCTGGCGGGAATGCGCCTGCACGCCGAACGCGTCGCGCATGGAGCCCGCTACCACCTGCATCTTCTTCTGGTTGGGCGAGGAGAAGGCGACGAGCATCACGAAGAAGCTCATCATCAACGCCATCAGATCCGCGAAGGTCACGAACCAGCCGTGACCGCCGCCGGCATGCCCGCCTCCACCTCGTTTTCGCGCCATGAACGCCTCCTCAACTCAACTGATGCGTCAGGCCGCTGCTTCCGCTTCGAGGAACTGCACCTTGTGATGGTCGGGCAGATAGGAAATCAGCATTTCGCGGATGATCGACGGGCTCTTGGCCTGACGAATCTGCAATACGCCATCAATAATGAGGCTGCGCGAGACATCCTCCTCCTCGAGCTTCACGTGCAGCTTGTCGGCGATGGGCAGGCAGAAGAGGTTCGCCACCACCGCTCCGTAGAGGGTAGCCAGCAGCGCGACGGCCATGAAGGGGCCGAGCTTGGAAGGATCCTCCATGTTCGCGAACATGTTCACCATGCCGAGAAGGGTGCCGATCATGCCCCAGGCCGGGGCGCAGTCGCCGATGGCGCGGTAGATCTTCTGGCCCTCGTCGAGATGCATGAGGAAGGTGTCGCGATCCTGTTCCATCGTGGACTTGATGAAATCCGCGTCGTAACCATCGACCACGTAGCGGATGCCCTGGGCGAGGAACGGATCATCGACCTGATAGGTTTCAAGCGCCATCGGGCCGGATTTGCGCATGATCTCGGCGATCTTGGTGATTTCCTCGATCAATCCGCGCGGATCGAGCTTGCGCATCTGGAATGCGAAGCGCAGACCCATCGGCAGGCCGTGCAGCATCATCGACATGGGGTAGCGGATCAGCGTGGCCGAGATGGCGCCGCCGAAGATGACGATGAAGGCATGCTTGTCGAGGTAGATTCCGAAACTGCCATCCATCAACACGAGCACGGTGACGGTCATGCATCCCATGAACAGCCCGATTGCGGTTGCGATATCCATCTCGCCGTCCTTGTCACGCGATTCCGTGCCGGCCCGGCCTCGCGGGTGGCATCCTGGTCGAGCGCAAGACTAGGTCGAACGAGCTAAAGGAACGGTTAAGCGTTAAACATTTTCCCGCTCACGTGGCGTTCATCGGCCCTTGGCGATAAGCCGGGCGCGACAAACCGGCATTCTCGAAAGGTGAGGCGCGCATGGCGCTTGCAAGGCTCTACATCCGGGTGCTGCTCCAACTGGGGCCGGAGATGCGTCTGGCGTTGCTCCTCGTGCTCGCGAATCTCCTGCTGGCCGTGGCGCAGTTCGTGGAGCCCTGGCTTTTCGGGCAGATCATCAACGTGCTCACCGCCGCGCAAGGCACGGGCGGGAAGCCGAAGGTGGAACAACTCTTTCCGCTCATCGGCGCCTGGCTCATCTTCGGGCTCTTCACCATCGGGGCGGGCGTGCTGATCGCGATGCATGCCGACCGGCTCTCGCATCGCCAGCGCCTCCAGATGATGGCCAATTATTTCGAGCATGTGCTGACGCTGCCCCTCTCCTACCACACCTCCACCCATTCGGGCCGCACGCTGAAGGTGATGCTGGATGGCGCGAACGGCATGTTCTGGCTTTGGCTCGGCTTCCTTCGCGATCATTGCGCGGCTTTGGTGGCGCTGCTGGTGCTGTTGCCGCTGACCCTGCTCATCAACTGGCGGCTCGGCCTGCTGCTGGTGGTGCTGGTGGTGTTCTTCGCGGTGATGATGGCGATCGTCGTCAACCGCACGGCCCGGATGCAGGACAGCGTCGAGGGCTATCATTCGGAGCTCGCGGAGCACACATCCGATGCGATCGGCAACATCCCGGTGATCCAGAGTTTCACCCGCGTGCAGGCCGAGTTGCAGCATCTTCGATCGGTGATCGACCGCCTGCTCTCCGCGCAATTGCCGGTTCTCGCCTGGTGGGCGCTGGTTTCGGTCGCGACGCGCGCCTCCTCGACGATCACCGTAACCGCCATCTTCCTGCTCGGCACCTATCTTCACCTCAACGATCTCGCGACGATTGGCGATATCGTCACCTTCGTTGGCTATTCCACACTGCTGATCGGCAAGCTCGAAGCCGCCGTGGGCTTCATCAACCAGCTTTTCATGCAGGCGCCGAAGCTGAAGGAGTTCTTCGAGGTGATCGACACCGTTCCACAGGTGCAGGATCGCCCGAATGCGACCGATGCCGGCCGCCTGACCGGCGAAGTCGCCTTCGACGGCGTGAGCTTCTCCTATGATGGGAAGCGCCCGGCGATCCTTGACCTTTCGCTCGTCGCGAAGCAGGGCCAGACCATCGCGCTGGTGGGTTCCACGGGTTCGGGCAAATCGACGACCCTCGGCCTGCTGCATCGCGCCTTTGACCCGCAATCCGGCGCGATCCGCATCGACGGAAAGGACATCCGCGATTTCACCCTGCAATCGCTCCGCCGCAACATCGCGGTGGTGTTCCAGGAGCCGATGCTCTTTGCCCGAACCATCCGCGAGAACCTCGAGGTCGGCCGGTCGGGTGCGTCCAACGAGGAAATGATGGCCGCCCTGGAGCGTGCGCAGGCGCTCGAATTCATCGAGCGGCAGTCGAACGGGCTCGATACGATTGTGGGCGAACGCGGCCGTTCGCTATCGGGCGGCGAGCGCCAGCGCCTGTCCATCGCGCGCGCCCTGCTGAAGGACCCGCCGATCCTCATTCTTGACGAGGCGACCTCCGCGCTCGATGCCGGCACCGAGCAGAAGCTCCAGCTGGCGCTGGAAGAGGTGATGAAGGGACGCACCACCTTCGTCATCGCGCATCGCCTCGCGACCATCCGCAATGCCGATAACATCGTGATGCTGGAAAAGGGCCGGATTGTCGAACAGGGAACGTTCGACCAGCTCGTGGCCCTCAATGGCCGGTTCGCGGCCTTGGCGCGCGCCCAGTTCATGGCCGGGTCCGACGGCGAAACCCTGCCGGCGGATTAATCGGGAACATTCAACCGCGCCGGCTCTCCGCTTCAAGGAAGGCGCGGATCGGTGCCTCCTCCACGCCCCTGGCGATGAAGCTCTGGCCGATGCCGCGCGTGAGGATGAAGGTGAGCGAGCCCTGGCTGACCTTCTTGTCCTGCCTCATCGCTTCGATCATCGCGTTGGGCGTGGCGTTCCAGCCGGGAATGGCCGAAAGTTCTGTCGGCAATCCGACCGCCGCGAGGTGACGCTCCACGCGCGTCGCATCCTGCCCGCTGCACAAACCTGCCACCACCGAGAAGCGATGCGCCATGGCCATGCCGATGGCCACAGCCTCGCCATGCACGAGGCGGGCGGAATCATAATGCGTGATCGCCTCGAGCGCATGGCCGAAGGTATGCCCGAGGTTCAGCAGCGCGCGGTCGCCCGTTTCATGCTCGTCGCGCGCGACAATCGCCGCTTTCGCGGCGCAGGCGACCCGCACCGCCTCCTCGCGCTCCGGCCCGCCGGAAAACAGCCCGCGCCAGGCGCCGGCTTCCAGCCACTCGAAGAAATCGGGCCGGTCGATCAGCCCGTATTTGACCACCTCGGCATAGCCCGCGCGCATTTCCCGGATCGGCAGCGTATCCAGCACGCCGGTATCGCACAACACGAGGATCGGCTGATGAAAGGCCCCGACCAGGTTCTTCCCCGCCGGCGAATTGATGCCGGTCTTGCCGCCGACGCTCGAATCCGATTGCGCGAGCAGCGTCGTGGGGATCTGCACGAATTTCATGCCGCGGCGGGCGATTGCCGAGGCGAAGCCCGTGAGATCGCCGATCACCCCGCCCCCCAGCGCGATGACGGCATCGCCGCGCTCGAGCTTCTCGCAGAGGATGCGCTCCACCACCTGCTCGAGGAACGGCCAGCTCTTGGTCTTCTCGCCGGCTGGCAGCGTGAGGCTTGCCGCCGGAATGCCGGTCGCCGCGAGGCTTGTCATGAGCGCGGGCAGATGCCGGCCGGCAACATTCTCGTCGGTCACGACCAGAACCCGCCGGCGCGGAAGCAGCGGCGCAAGATGCCGGCCCGCCTCGGCAAGGAGGTGGCGGCCGATCAGGATGTCATAGCTGCGGCCGGCGAGATCGACCCGCACTCTAGGGTTCTCGGCAGGAAGGCTCACGCGGGTCTGTCCCTGGAAGGGCGGTCCGATGCCGGTTCGAGATGGGCCGAAAGCGCATCGATCACGCGGGTCACCATGGCTTCATGGGGCTGCTCGTCGGAGAGGATGCAGAGATCCGCCTCGGCATAGACCGGATAGCGCTTCGCCATCAGGTCGCGCATCGTGGCTTCCGGGTCGGCATTGGCGAGGAGCGGCCGATCATGCCGGCGCTGCACGCGCCGCATCAGCACCGGCAATTCGGCCTTGAGCCATACGGCGATGCCGCGTTCGCGGATGCGCAGCCGTGTTTCAGCATCCATATAGGCGCCGCCGCCGGTGGCGATCACCTGCTGCGGCTCGCCAAGCAGGCGCGCGATCACCCGGCGCTCGCCGGATCGGAACTCCGCCTCGCCTCGCAGCTTGAAGATTTCAGGAATCGTCATGTTCGCCGATTCCTCGATCGCGTTGTCGCTGTCGACGAACGGAAGGTGGAGCCGCTGGGCCAGCCGCTTGCCGACGGAGGTCTTGCCCGCGCCCATCAGGCCCACGAGCACAATGTGGCGACCGTTCAAGAGCGCGAGCAGCGCGGACTCGGCGGGGCCGTCACGCTCCTCCGTTCCGCGCAGGATTGTCGCTTCATCGGCCATGTCGATTGCCAAACCCCGGTCTCCCGGTTCGCACCTCAAGCAGAAAATTCCTGCAAAGGCTACCCTTCAATTCGCATCCCGCAGTCGGGGCGGGGTCGCCGGGGCTTGCTGCGAATCGGTTCGCCGCCGATAAGGTGGAAGGGTTGGCGCGGCGGAAGGGAGGCCGGCTCGATGGGTCTGCTGCTTCGCGTGCTGGTTGGATTGGCGCTGATGGCCGGGCTTCTCTATGGCGTGCTCCACGCGCTCGGCACCCTGGTGGAGCCCGAACCGCGCGACATCGTGGTTCCCGTTCCCATGCCGCGGGCCCCGGCCGGCAATCCTGGCGGCTGAGCCATGGCCTCGCGCCCCGTCCGCGCCTTTCTGGCGATGCTCTCGGCCGAACGGGGTGCGGCTGCGAACACCATCGCCGGCTATGAGCGCGATCTCGAGGATTTTATGAGCGCGCTCGCCGCCGGGAAACTCGACCCGCTGAGGGTGGATGTCGCGGCGATTCGAGCCTATCTCCAGAGCCTCTCGGAGGCCGGGCTTGCGCCGGCGACCATTGCCCGGCGGCTCTCGGCCCTGCGGCAATTCCACGGTTTCCTCTACACCGAGGGGCATCGCGGGGATGACCCCACCGTCACCTTGCAGGGCCCGCGCAAGACCATGCGCGTTCCGCATGTGCTCACGCTCGAGGATGTCGATCGCCTGCTGAAGACGGCGGAAGCCGGCATAGCCGAAGCGAGGACCCCCGCCGCGCGCCGCGCGGCCCTGCGGCTCGCGGCGCAGGTGGAACTGCTCTATGCCACTGGGCTCCGCGTGAGTGAGTTGCTCGCGCTTCCCGCCGCCAGCATCAATGCGAAGCGGGATCATCTCGTGGTGCGCGGCAAGGGCAACAAGGAGCGCATCGTGCTGCTGACCGAGGCCGCGCGGAATGCGGTTTCGCGCTATCGGGCGGCGTTGAACGAGAGCAAGGGCGGTGAAAACTCGCGCTTCCTTTTCCCCGCCGATGGCGAGGCCGGGCATCTGGCCCGGCAGGTTTTCGCGCGCGACCTGAAGCGCCTCGCGGGCCGCGCGGGCATCGCGGCGGAGAGCCTCACGCCGCATGGCATGCGCCACGCCTTCGCGACGCATCTGCTGCAGAACGGCGCGGATCTGCGGATCGTGCAACAGCTTCTCGGCCATGCCGACATCGCGACCACGCAGATCTATACCCATGTTCTGGATGAGCGCGCCCGTTCCATGGTGCGCGATCTGCACCCGCTGAACGACAAGGGATAAGCCCCGCCAAGGCTTTTTGCTTGACGCGGGGGCCTCGCATCGCCAGTTTGCGGCGCCCTTCCGCTCCCCCTTTGCGGGACAAGAACCCCTAGAGGCAACCCGAAAAGGGAATCATGCGCGCCTATCTCGATTTCGAAAAGCCTGTCGCGGAACTCGAGGCGAAGATCGCCGAACTCCGGGCCCTGACCGATGGGCAATCGGGTGCTGCGATCACCGATGAGGTGACACGGCTCGAAGGCAAGGCCCAACAAGCCCTGCGCGACGTTTATGCCGCCCTGACGCCCTGGCAGAAGACGCAAGTGGCACGCCATCCCGAGCGTCCGCATTGCGTGCATTACATCTCCCAGCTTATCACGGATTTCACCCCGCTCGCGGGTGACCGCTATTTCGGCGAGGATTCCGCCATCATCGGCGGCTTCGGCCGCTTCCGGGGTCAGTCTGTCTGCGTGATCGGGCAGGAAAAGGGACAGGACACGGAAACGCGGCTGAAACACAATTTCGGCATGGCCCGGCCCGAGGGGTATCGCAAAGCCGTGCGCCTGATGGAACTGGCGGATCGCTTCGGCCTGCCGGTGGTCAGCCTCGTGGATACCGCCGGTGCCTATCCCGGCATCGGGGCAGAAGAGCGCGGGCAGGCCGAAGCCATCGCCCGATCCACCGATGCCTGCCTCGCGCTCGGCGTGCCGAATGTCGCGCTGATCCTCGGCGAAGGTGGCTCGGGCGGCGCGATCGCCATTGCCACAGCCAATCGCGTGCTGATGCTGGAACATGCGATCTATTCGGTGATCTCGCCGGAAGCGGCGGCCTCGATCCTCTGGCGCGATTCGAGCCGCGCGCAGGAAGCAGCCTCGACCATGCGAATCACGGCGCAGGACCTTCTTCGGCTGAAAGTGATCGACATGATCATTTCCGAGCCCGTGGGCGGTGCCCATCGCGCGCCGGAAGCGGCGATCCTGTCGGCGGGCGATGCGATCGCACATGCCCTCTCCGACCTCGCGGGGATGTCGCCGGAACAGTTGCGCGAGAACCGCGCGGAAAAATTTCTCGCCATCGGCCGGAAACTTTGAGCAGCAGGGGATCGCAGTTAACGAAGCCTTGATGCTAATGGCAGAAATTGTAGAACTCAAACCGGCGCCTGGCTAGTATGCCACAAAGGCGTCGCGTTTTGCGCTGAGATGTTCGGGCCGTTATCCCGGATAAAGAACAGGTTGAGGCATGAAGCATTCGATTTCCGGGCGTGCGATCGGGATGGGCGGGGCGCTGGTCGCGGCTCTCCTGCTCGCCGGCTGCAACGATAACAGCTATCTGCCGCGCGATTCCCGCCACTGGGTTGCCTTGTCTCCCGATATCCAGAGCAAGATGAGCGAAATGGGCCTTTCAAAGGCCTCGCCCATCCTCATTCGCGCCTACAAGAAGGAAAGCGAGCTCGAGGTCTGGAAGGCGGACTATGCGGGAGAATACAAGCTCCTGAAAACCTTCCCCATCTGCCGCTGGTCCGGCCAGCTCGGGCCGAAGAGGGTGGAAGGCGACCGCCAGGTGCCGGAAGGGTTCTATTCCATCACCCCACAGATGATGAACCCGAATTCCTCGTTCTACCTGTCTTTCAACGTGGGCTACCCGAACACCTTCGACCGCCAGCTGGGCCGCAATGGCTCGAACATCATGGTCCATGGCGCCTGCACGTCGCGCGGCTGCTTCTCGATGACCGACAAGCAGATTGCCGATATCTATGCGCTGGCGCGCGAGAGCTTTGCGGGTGGCCAGAAGGCCATCCAGATGCACAGCCTCCCTTTCCGCTTCACGCCGGAAAACCTCGCGAAATATCGCGCGGATGACAATCTTCCGTTCTGGAAGAACCTGAAGGAAGGCGCGGATCGCTTCGAGGTCTCGAAGCGCGAGGTGCAGGTCGCGGCCTGCAACGGCAAGTATCGCTTCGGCTCGGGCGCGCAGGACCCGAACGCGCTCTGCACTAACCCGGCCGCCGATGATACGATTTCCCTGGCTGCGCGCGAGAAGGCGAAGAAGGACGAGATCCGCGTGGCGGAACTCACCAAGGCCGGCCACAAGGCGCTGAAGCGTATTTATCAGGATGGCGACCAGCACCATTCCTTCAAGCATACGCAGCATGCGTCGGTCGGGGCAGAGGATGTTTCACGGGCCGCGACCGTTCCGCAGGGCATCTCGCGCGTGGCCGACGTTTCTCAGCCGGATGCGCTCGATATCGGGCCGGTGGATGTCCCGGCCAAAAAGGCGCGCGGCCTGAACCGCCAGCAGCTTCTGGCCCTGGCCCATCGCGAGCGCTTCGCCGCCGAGCCGGCCGCGAGCCCCGCCAGCACCACGGCGGTCGCCGCCACGTCGGGCGCGCCCAATGCTCGCACGACGCCGGCGCAGGCGGTCGCTCGCCCGTCGGGCACGCCTCCGGCCGTGCAGGCCACGGCTCTGGTGGCCGAGGAGAAGAAGGGCGAGAAGCCGGCCTTCTATGAGCGCTGGCTGGGCTCGCTCTCGGGCTTGACCGCGAGTGCCATGGGCACCACGGAATCGAACCCGGGCACGCCGGCAGCCGATCTGCCGACCCCGCCGCAGCGCCGCTGATCAACCGGAAAATGACACGGAAGGGGCCGGGCGGCATTCCGCACCGGCCGTTCCTGTTTCTTCACGCCCGGTTGCGCGGCTCGAGAATGAGGATATTCGCCTCGATCCGGCAGGTGAAACGCGGCTCGTTCGCCAGCGTGGTGAGGAGCCGCCCGATCGGCGGATAGCCGCCTGCGCCTGTGAATTCGTGCGCGTCATCGATGAGGATGACATGGCCGGGAACGGGTGAGGCGAGAATCGCATCAAGCTCGCGGCTGATCGGCGAGGCATCCTCGCCATGGGCGGTATCCCCGCCGGAATAATGACCATCGAGCCAGAACAGGGCGGGCTCGGTCAGGGCGGCGACCAGCGGTGGCAGAACCTGCCCCGAATCGCCATGGAGCACCTCGACATGCTGGCGGCTCGCAAAGCGCTTCCTGGCGCGGGCATGGAATTCGGCGGCCAGCTCGATCGAAACCGCGCGCTTCACGTGGCTGGCCATGTCTTCCAGCGTGTCACCCTTGAAGGTGCCGGTCTCGATGAAAACCGGGAGATTATGCTTGCGCTGGAAGGCTCGCAGCAGCCGGCGCTTGACGGCAGGCGGCGGCGGAACAGGGCAACCCTGGCTGACCCAGCCGAGGATTTGCGCATTCTGCCGCAGGATCGCGAACGGATTGGTTTTCATCGCCGCCTCGGCGCCTCAGGCGAAGCGACCGTGGCAATGCTTGAACTTCTTGCCCGAGCCGCAGGGGCAGGGCTCGTTGCGGCCGACCTTGCCCCAGGTGGCGGGGTCGCCGGAATCGCGCGGGCCGGTGGGGTCGTCGGAAGTGATCTCCGTCTGCCCCTGCACGCCATAGGCTGCGGCCGCGCGATCAATCGGGGAAACATGGGCCGGAAGTGGCATCGGCTCCTGCCCGGCAAGGCCCGGGGGGTTCTCGCCTTCGGCCGGCTGGTCAAACACCACTTCCACCCGCATCAGCTGGCCGGTCACGGTCTCGCGGAGGCTCACCAGCAGGCGATCATAAAGTTCGAAGGCCTCGCTCTTGAATTCGTTCAGCGGATCGCGCTGGGCATAGCCGCGCCAGCCGATCACCTGCGTCAGGTGATCGAGCGTCACGAGATGCTCGCGCCAGAGATGATCGAGCGTCTGCAGCACGACCTGCCGCTCGATGTAGCGCATCAGATCGGGCGTGTTCTTCTGCTCGCGCCCGGCATAGGCCTCGTCGGCGGCTTTCGTCAGGCGCTCGCGGATTTCCTCATCCGCGATGCCCTCCTCGCGTGCCCATTCATCCACCGGCAGGTCCAGTGCGAGGTAGCGCGCGGTCTCTTCCTTCAGCCCCTCGACATTCCAGGCCTCGGGATAGGCGCCTTCGGGGATGTTGCGCGAAACGATCTCCTCCACCACGGCATGACGCATATCGGTGACGGTAGCGATGAGATCGGGCGCGGCCATCAATTCTCGACGCTGCTCGAACACCACCTTACGCTGGTCGTTCATCACGTCGTCGTATTTCAGGATGTTCTTGCGGATCTCGAAGTTGCGCGCCTCGACCTTCTTCTGCGCGGTCTCCAGCGCCTTGTTCACCCAGGGATGGGCGATGGCCTCGCCTTCCTGCAGGCCCAGCTTCTGGAGGATGTTGTCCATCCGGTCCGAGCCGAAGATGCGCATCAGGTCGTCTTCGAGCGAGAGGAAGAATTTCGAGCGGCCCGGATCGCCCTGCCATCCGGAGCGACCGCGCAGCTGGTTGTCAATGCGGCGGCTTTCATGGCGTTCCGCCGCGATGACATAGAGGCCGCCGGGGGCCTGCATCGTCTTGGCGGGCTTCGAGCCCTTGGCCGGCTCGAGCACGACCAGCTCGCCGGAATTCATCACCGTCTCGCGGTTCTTCGCGATCTCGGCCTTGATCTTCTCGATCGCGGCCTCGCGCGCCGCGCCCTCAAGTCCGGCGCATTCGTGCTCGATCCGCATCTTGAGGTTGCCGCCAAGCTGGATATCCGTGCCGCGGCCGGCCATGTTCGTGGCGATGGTGATGGCGCCGGGCACGCCGGCTTCGGCCACGATGAAGGCTTCCTGCTCGTGGTAGCGGGCATTCAGCACCGCGAAGAGCTTCTCTTCCTTCGTGCCCTGGTCGCCATCCATGAGCGGCTTGAAGGGGTTGGGATCGGAGAGATCGACCTGCCGGAAGCCGCGCTTCTTCAGGAGCGCCGCGAGCTGCTCGCTCTTCTCGATCGAGGTCGTGCCGACCAGAACCGGCTGGCCGCGTTCCTTCGCGCGCTCGATCTCGGCGGCGATCGCCTCTTCCTTCTCGGCGGCGGTGCGATAAACCTCGTCATCCTGGTCGAGGCGTGCCACCGGCACGTTTGTGGGAATTTCCACCACTTCGAGATTGTAGATCTGCTGGAATTCCTCGGCCTCGGTCGCGGCCGTGCCGGTCATGCCCGCGAGCTTCCTGTAGAGGCGGAAATAGTTCTGGAAGGTGATGGAGGCGAGCGTGACGTTCTCGGGCTGGATCGCCACCTTTTCCTTGGCTTCCAGCGCCTGGTGCAGGCCTTCCGAATAGCGCCGGCCCGGCATCATGCGGCCGGTGAATTCGTCGATGATGACGACCTCGCTCTGCCGCGTTTCCGGATTGTAGCGGGTGATGTAATCCTTGTCCTTCGTGAAGAGCTTGTGCGCGCGGAGCGCCGAGTTCACATGATGGACGAGCGAGGAGTTGATCGCCTCATAGAGCGAGGCTCCATCCTTCAGGATTCCGGCTTCGGTGAGCAGCTCTTCCACATGCTCGTTTCCCGCTTCCGTGAGGTGCACGGTGCGCTGCTTCTCGTCGACCTCGTAATCCTCGGCCACGAGGCGCGGGATGAGCGCATCGATCGTCATGTAGAGATCGGAACGATCCTCCGTCGGGCCGGAGATGATCAGCGGCGTGCGCGCCTCGTCGATCAGGATCGAATCCACCTCGTCCACGATCGCATAGGCATGGCCGCGCTGGGCCATCTGCGCAAATTCGTATTTCATGTTGTCGCGCAGATAGTCGAAGCCGAACTCGTTGTTCGTGCCGTAGGTGATGTCGGCGGCATAGGCCTCCTTGCGCTGAAGGTCGTCCAGGCCGTGCACGATGACGCCCACGCTGAGCCCGAGGAAGCGATAGACCTGGCCCATCCATTCCGCGTCGCGGCGGGCGAGGTAATCGTTCACGGTCACGACATGCACGCCATTGCCGGCGAGCGCATTGAGATAGACGGGAAGGGTCGCAACAAGCGTCTTGCCTTCGCCGGTGCGCATCTCGGCGATGCCGCCTTCATGCAGCACCATGCCGCCGATGAGCTGCACATCGAAATGCCGCTGGCCGAGCACGCGCTTGGCGGCTTCGCGCACGGTGGCGAAGGCGGGGACGAGCAGGTCATCGAGGGTCTTGCCGGCGGCAAGCTGTTCGCGGAACACCACGGTGCGTTGTGCGAGCGCCTCATCCGACAGGCCGGACAGTTCGGCTTCGAGCGCGTTGATCGCGGCGATGCGCGGTTTGTAGCCCTTCAGCCGCCGCTCGTTCGATGAGCCGAAAACGGTGCGCAAAAGTCCGCCGAGCATGGATGTCTCTTTCCCTGGCTTCCGCGCAGGAATCGCGGAACGCCCTGGCCTCGGCCCGGCGGGAGCCGGGTGCGAAGCAATGAGCCCCGTGCGAGGGGCCGAATAACGCGAGCGGGAGATAAGAATTGCGCGCCGGGATTGTCAACGTTCGCCGCCCGAATCCTTTGGCGAATTCGGGCTTTTCGCCAATTCGTGCCGTGCTCGCGGCAGCGTGAAGGGTGGATGGCAAGGTTGTGCTCGCCAAAGCATGCGCTTTCCGCTAACCCTCGCGGCAATTGATTTTCTCCGGAGATCCTCCATGCCCGTGCGTCTTCTTGCTTCCGCGCTTGCCCTCTTCGTGCTGACGGCCGGGCCGGTTGTCGCGCAGAATTCGAAAGTGCTTGCGACCGTGAATGGCGAGGCCATTACGGAAGCCGAGGCCAAGGTCGCGCTTGAGGACCTGCTCTCGCAGCTCCCCAATGTGCCGGAAGACAAGCGACTGGAAGTCGCGGTCGATTTCCTCGTCGAGGTCAAGCTTGCAGCGCAGGCCGCAAGGAAGGCGAAGATCGACCAGTCACCGGATTTCACCCTCAAGATGAGCTACGCTCGGGATCGCATCCTGATGGAGCGGCTCTTCGCGGTCGAGGGCAGCAAGGCCACGGGCGAGGCAGCCGTGAAAAAGTTCTACGATGAGCAGGTGGCCAAGCTCGCCCCGGTGGAAGAAGTGCGCGCGCGCCATATCCTCGTCGAAAGCGAGGAGGAAGCGAAGAAGATCCATGCCCGGGTCAAGGGCGGCGAGGATTTCGCGAAGGTCGCGACCGAGACCTCGAAGGACCCCGGTTCGGGCAAGGGTGGCGGCGATCTCGGTTATTTCTCGAAGGATCGCATGGTGCCTGAATTCGCCGAGGCTGCCTTCGCGCTGAAGGCCGGCGAGATTTCCGCGCCGGTGAAGAGCCAGTTCGGCTGGCACATCATCAAGCTGGAAGATCGCCGCAACCGCCCGGCGCCGGCCTTTGCCGATGTGCGCGAGCGCCTCTCCCAGGCGCTCGCCGAGCGCGCTCAGGCGGAACTTCTCGAGAAACTCCGCAAGGAAGCCAAGATCGACCGGCCCGGAACGGAGAAGAAGTAAGCGCGGCGCCAACCCGCGCCGGTCTTGCCAGAAGCCGGCCTTTCAGGCAGAGCCGAAACCTCGTTTCCGCTTGTGAAGAGGCATGCCCCATGGCCGGCAAATCCGTCCCCGTTTCCCCGCTCGCGCCGAAGAAATATCCGAAGATGCCGGCGGTGGACGGCGTGGCCTTCGCCACGGCGGAAGCCGGAATCCGCTACAGGGGCCGCACGGATGTGCTTCTCGCGCGCCTCGAAAAAGGCACGGCCATGGCCGGTGTCTTCACCCGTTCGAAATGCCCTTCGGCGCCCGTGGACTGGTGCCGCTCGATCCTTGCAGGAGGGCGCGCGCAGGGGCTCGTCGTCAATTCCGGCAATGCCAATGCCTTTACGGGCCTCAAGGGCCGCGAGGCGGTGGCGCTGACGGCGAGGATCGCGGCGAAGGCCCTGGGCTGCAAGCCGGAGGAAGTGGCGCTCGCCTCGACCGGCGTGATCGGCGAGCCACTCGATGCCACGAAATTCGAAGGCGTGCTGGCGGATTGCGCGGGCCGCGTGAGCGCAACCGCCTTCCTCGAGGCCGCGAGGGCCATCATGACCACCGACACCTTCCCCAAGGTCGCGACCCGCAAGGCGAAGATCGACGGGTTGCCCGTGACCATCTCAGGCATCGCCAAGGGCGCGGGCATGATCGCGCCGGACATGGCGACGATGCTCTCCTTCGTCTTCACCGATGCCGCGATCGCTCCGAAGCCGCTGCAGGCCCTGCTCTCGAAGGGTGTCGGCCCGAGCTTCAATGCGGTGACCGTGGACAGCGACACATCCACTTCCGACACCCTGCTGCTGTTCGCCACCGGCAAGGCTGCCGCCCGGGGCCAGGCGGAAATCACCGATGCGAAGGATCCCAGGCTCTCGAGCTTCAGGCGGGCGCTCAACGCGCTGCTGCTCGATCTCGCGGTGCAGGTCGCGCGCGATGGCGAAGGCGCGCGCAAGCTGATCACCGTGAAGGTGGAAGGCGCGATTTCCGCCCGCTCGGCGAAGAAAATCGCCATGTCCATCGCCAATTCCCCGCTCGTGAAGACGGCGGTTGCCGGCGAGGATGCGAATTGGGGTCGCATCGTGATGGCCGTCGGCAAGGCGGGCGAGCCGGCCGATCGCGATCGTATCTCGATTTCCTTCGGCGATATCCGGGTGGCCCATGAGGGCGCGCGTGACCCCGCTTACAGCGAGGCGGCGACCTCGGCCTACATGAAGGGCGAGGCGATCGACATCACGGTGTCGCTGGGCATGGGGCGCGGCAAGGCCGTTGCCTATACCTGCGATCTCACCAAGGCTTATGTCGAGATCAACGGGGATTACCGCTCGTGAAGCTGCTGCTCGTCGCGGCCGTCGCGCTGGTCGATGCGGATCGCCGCGTGCTGATCGCGCAGCGGCCGGAGGGCAAGCAGCTGTCGGGCCTGTGGGAATTCCCTGGCGGCAAGGTGGAGACCGGCGAGCGGCCGGAGGAAACCCTGATCCGCGAACTCCGCGAGGAGCTGGCGATCAGCGTCAAGGAACCCTGCCTCGCACCACTCACATTTTCCAGCTATCGTTATCCGGATTTTCACTTGCTCATGCCATTGTTCATCTGTCGCAGATGGGAAGGAGTTCCGCAGGCGATGGAGCACCAGGCCTTGCGATGGGTCGAGCCGATGCGGCTTCGGGAATTTCCGATGCCCGCGGCCGATGAGCCGCTGATCCCGATGCTTCGTGATCTTCTTTAGGCGTCCCCTCCTGATGCAGCGGGGTGGCCGGATCGGGAATCGCAGGACAATGAAGCAGGTTCTTAAAGCCTTTGTGCAAGACGAGCGGGGAGCGACCGCAATCGAGTATACGCTCATCGCCGTGATGCTGTGCACCGCATTGCTGGCGGGGTGGCCGAGCTTTTATGGAGGTTTCATGGCCTCCTGGACGAATGCCGGCGAGGTCATCCAGAATGCCGTGAAGGCGCCGTGACCTGAAGATTGTCAGTCGAACTTCTTGCTGCTGGCAATATCGGCCAGCGCATCTTCCAATCGCGCCTTTGCGGAGCCTGGTTTCAACGGCTTCTGCTGGCTTTCATGCGGCGCCCAGCCCGACATCCAGACAATCTCTACATTTGCCCGAAGGCGACCATCCGCGTCGGCATGGCGCTCGGCATAGAGTTCGGCGGCACGAAACAGGACCCGGCGCGTCAGAGGTGGCGTGCCCGGCCGCCGGAGCAGGCTCGCACTGGAGGCCATGGCGCGCCATTCCGCGGCCAGCGCGAAGAAGCTGCCATAGCGGATCGTCAGCTTCTCGCTGTCGGTGACGGGAAGCGCGAGGCCGGCGCGCTGAAGCAATTGCCCGGCCGCGCGCACATCCACGAAGGGAAAGACCCGAAGCGCAGCCGAGCCGGTGATTTCGCTTTCAGCCGTCAGCAGGCAATCACGCAGTTCCGCGAGGCTGTCGCCGCCCACAAAGGCCGCGAGAAACAGGCCATCGGGCTTCAGCGCGCGCCTGACCTGCGCGAGAATGCCCGGCACATCATTCACACGCTGAAGCCAGAGGCCGGAGACGATGAGCCCATAGCGGCCTGCCTCCAGCTTCAGATCCGGCCCGTCGATCCTGCGATAGGCGATGGATGGATCGCCCGGCGCCACTTCGCCCACATGGTCGATCCCGCAAACCCGCCCGGCGCGCTTCAGCGCCGTGGCGAAGAGCCCGCCGGGCGTGCCGAGATCCAGCGCAGGATCGAAGCTGCGAAGAACGGTCTCGAGCCGCTCGATCAGGTCGATCTGCGCGCGTTCCAGCAGGAAAGTGGCCGCGCCCTGCCTTGCCGCACGCTGGATGGCCGTGCGAGCCTTGACCTCGTCGAAGAGTTGGGGAACCTCGGCAATCGGTGAGTCCATGCGCGTGATCGCTCCTGAACCTGATTCTGCCGAAGATAGCACAGATGCGCCTCCGCGCGCGTTCCACAGCATTGCGCGCCTGTTCGCACGGTTCGGCCGCGGCGCCCTCGGGATCGTCTATCCGCCGCAATGCATCGCCTGCAACAGCGCGACCGGAGAGCCGCATGCGCTCTGCTCAACCTGCTGGGCGGGCATTCCCTTCATTTCCGACCCCGTTTGCGCCCGGCTCGGCACGCCCTTCGCGCATGATTTCGGGCCGGGCATGCTTTCGCCCGCAGCGATCGCCGATCCGCCGCGCTTTGATTGCGCCCGCGCGGTGGCGATCCACGAGGGTGCCGCGAAGGCCATGGTCGCGCGTCTGAAATATGGCGAGCGGCTCGATCTTGCCCGCGCCATGGCGCGGATGATGGTGCAGGCCGGCGGGCCGCTTCTCGCCTGCGCCGATGTGCTGGTTCCCGTGCCGATGCATCGCGGGCGGCTCTGGCAGCGGCGCTACAATCAGGCGGCCCTGCTCGCGAACGAGATCGGCCTGCTGGCGGGGAAACCCGTGCTGCTCGAAACCCTGCGCCGCGTGAAGCGGACGCCGCCTCAGGTGGGCCTTTCGCGCAACGAACGCCGCAGCAATCTTGCGGGGGCCTTCCGCATCGAGCCGGGGCAAAAAGCGGTTGTGGAAGGCCGTCACTGTCTCGTGATCGACGATGTGCGCACGACGGGTTCGACTTTGAACGCCTGTGCCCATATCTTGCGGCAAGCGGGTGCCGCCCGCATTGATGTTCTGACCTTCACGCTCGTGCCGGACGGTGCGTGAGGCCATGGAGTGATGATGCCCGAGATCACCATCTACACGAAGCCGACCTGCCCGTATTGTATCCGTGCGAAGGCGCTGCTGACGAAGAAGGGCGCCCGCTTCACCGAGATCGACGTGAGCAATCCCGCCGACCAGCGCGCCATGGCCCAGAAGGCCGGGCGCTCCACCGTGCCGCAGATCTTCATCGGCGGGAAGCATGTCGGCGGCTGTGATGATCTCCACGCACTGGATGCCGGGGGCGGGCTCGACCCGCTGCTTCAGGGGTGATGCCATGAGCTTTGTTGCTGCCTGCCTGCAGATGCGTTCCACCCGCTCCGTAGAGCGGAACATCGCCGATTTTCTTGCGCTTGCCGGCGAGGCCGTCTCGAAGGGGGCGAGCTTCCTGCAAAGCCCGGAAATGTCAAACCTCGTCGAGCGGTCGCGCGCCGACCTCTTCGCGAAGATCGCAACCGAGGAGGCCGATCCGTTTCTCGCGGCGGCGCGCAAGCTCGCGGCGGAAGCGAAGGTGACGATCCATCTGGGTTCGCTCGCCATCCGCGAAGGCGAGAAGATCGCGAACCGCGCCTTCCTGATCGGGCCGGATGGCGGGCTCGTCGCGCGCTACGACAAGCTTCACCTCTTCGATGTGGACCTGCCCAATGGCGAGACCTGGCGCGAGAGTGCCACCTACACTGCGGGCGCCTGTGCGGTTGTGGCACCGGTGAACGGCGCGAAACTCGGCATGGGCATCTGCTACGATTTGCGTTTCCCCTACCTTTTCCGCGCGATGGCCGAAGCGGGCGCGGATATTCTCACAGCACCGGCCTGCTTCACGAAGCAGACCGGCGAGGCGCATTGGGTGGTGCTGCAACGCGCCCGCGCCATCGAGACCGGCTCCTTCATGATATCCGCCGCGCAAGGCGGCACGCATGAGGATGGCCGCGAGACCTTCGGCCATTCGATCATCGTCGATCCGTGGGGCCGGGTGCTCGCGGAGGCGGAAGATGCGCCGGGCGTGATCCTCGCCGAGATCGACCTTGCGAGGGTGGCCGATGCGCGCGGGCGCATCCCCACGCTGAAGCATACGCGCGCCATCACCGTCACCACGATCGGGGAGGGAGCACGGGAGGCGGCGGAATGATCCGCTACGCTTTGGCCTGCGAGGCGGGGCACGCTTTCGAAAGCTGGTTCCGCTCGTCCGGGGATTACGACAGCCAAGCCAAGCGCGGCTTCGTTGTCTGCCCGCATTGCGGCTCGGCCAAGGTCGAAAAGCAGATCATGGCGCCGGCGGTTCGCGTGCGCGAGGAGCCGCAGGCGAAGCGCCCGGTCGCGCTCGCGGACCCGCGCGATGCCGCCATGCGCCAGATGTTCCGTGCCTATCGCCAGTTCATCGAGGAGAATGCCGAAGCCGTAGGCGACAAATTCGCCGAGGAGGCGCGCAAGATCCATTATGGCGAGACCGAAGAGCGCGCGATCTATGGCGAGGCCACCTTTTCCGAAGTGAAGGAACTCGCGGAGGAGGGCATCGAGATCGCGCCGATCCCCGTGCTGCCGGACGAGCGGAATTGAGCCGCGCGCTGTCATGCACGGGCTTGGCCCTTGCATCCACGACTTCCGACGCTTTTTCGAAGACAGGGTTGGCCGGAACACATCCGGCCATGACACCCTAGCCCGGCTTCCGCGCGGTCACGAAGTAATTCACATCCGTGTCGTTCGCGAGCAGCCACTGGTTCGTGAGCGGGTTGAACACCATGCCCTGCCGCGTCATCGGCTCCAGCCCGGCTGCCGCGAGGTGATCCTCGAACTCGTCGGGCGTCACGAATTTTTCGTAGGAATGCGTGCCCCTGGGCACCCAGCGCAGCACATATTCCGCACCGAGAATGGCGAGCCCAAAGGCCTTCAGCGTGCGGTTGATCGTGGAACCGATGAAAAGTCCGCCGGGCTTCAGGTGCTTTGCCGCCGCCGCCACCATGGCGCCAACATCGGGCACATGCTCCACCACTTCGAGCAAAGTCACGACATCATGGCGTTCATCGGCCGGCAGCGCTTCCACGGTCATCGCGCGGTAGCGGATGGAGAGCCCGCCTTTCGCGGCGTGATCCCCGGCGATGGCGATGTTCTCCTCCGCCGGGTCGATGCCGGAGACATCAAAGCCCATGCGGGCCATCGGCTCGGTCACCAGGCCCGCCCCGCAGCCGATATCGAGCAGGCTCAGCCCCTCGAAAGGCCGAAGGCTGCGCGCATCTCGGCCGAAATGGCGCGCGGCTTCGGCGCGGAAGAAAGCGAGGCGCGTGGGGTTCAGCCGATGCAAGGGCTTCATGGGGCCGTTGGGGTCCCACCATTGCCGGGCCATGGCATTGAAACGGGCGATTTCGCTTTCGTCGCGCCAGGCGGCGTCGCGGCTCATGTCTTGTGTCCTTCTTTCCGGGGCGAGGGGAATGTGACCGGCTGAGTGCTTTCGCTCCTGCCTGCATTGACCTCGCCGCACCCCCTCTCTATAGCCCCGGCCAACCCTTGTTGAAACCATTTCGCGAAGGTGCGGGTTCAAGCCTATGCCTCGTCTTGTCATGAAATTCGGCGGCACCTCGGTCGCCAATGTGGAGCGCATCAAGAATGTTGCTCGCCACGTGAAACGCGAGGTCGAGGCGGGATTCCACGTGGCCGTCGTGGTCTCCGCCATGTCCGGCAAGACGAATGAACTGGTTGCCTGGTGCAAGGAAGCCGCGCCCCTTCACGACCAGCGCGAATATGATGCTGTGGTCGCCTCGGGCGAGCAGGTGACGACCGGCCTCCTCGCGATCGCGCTTCAGGAAATCGGCATTCCCGCCCGGTCGTGGCAGGGCTGGCAGGTTCCGGTGGAAACCGATGCCGCCCATGGCGCCGCACGCATCACCGGCATTGGCGGCGCGGGCATCCTGAAGGGTTTCGAGGAGCGCAGGGAAGTGGCGGTGGTCGCGGGCTTCCAGGGCATCCATCCGCCCACGGGGCGGCTCACCACGCTTGGCCGCGGCGGCTCGGATACCTCGGCGGTGGCCTTGGCCGCTGGCATCGGGGCTGATCGCTGCGATATCTACACCGATGTCGACGGGGTCTACACCACTGATCCGCGCATCGTGCCGAAGGCGCAGAGGCTGGATCGCGTCTCCTTCGAGGAGATGCTGGAACTCGCTTCCGCCGGCGCGAAGGTGCTGCAAGTCCGTTCCGTGGAAGTGGCGATGGTGCATAATGTGCGCACATTCGTCCGCTCGTCCTTTGATGATCCGAACAATCCCAAGCCTGGCACGCTGATCTGCGGCGAGGAGGAAATCGTGGAAAGCCAAGTCGTTACCGGTATCGCCTATTCGAAGGATGAGGCGCAGATCACGCTCCGCAACGTGCCGGACAAGCCCGGCGTGGCGGCGGCCGTCTTCACCCCGCTCGCCGATGCGAATGTCGTCGTGGACATGATCGTCCAGAACATCTCGCCCGATGGGAAAACCACCGACATCACCTTCACCGTGCCATCGGCGGATTACACCCGCGCCATGGCGGTTCTCGCCAAGGAGAAGGACATTATCGGCTACCCCTCCATCGAGGGAGCGCAGGATGTGGCAAAAGTCTCGGCGATTGGTGTCGGCATGCGTTCGCATGCGGGCGTCGCCGCGAAGGCCTTCAAGGCGCTCGCCGATCGTGGCATCAATATCCGGGCCATCACCACCAGCGAGATCAAGTTCTCGGTGCTGATCGATCAAGCCTATACAGAACTGGCGGTGCGCACCTTACACTCGCTTTACGGCCTCGACGCGGCCTGAAGGCCCGCTATCCTGGCCTTTTCCGTCCCCGGGGCGCTTGAAAGCTTGCATGCCTTGGCCCGGGCGTTGTAGCTCGTTTCAGGGGTCGGGCGGAATCGCGTGCCGCCTTCCGATCCGGCAGGGAGATCGTGAGACATGCGTCAAGCGCTCGGCGGACCTCGCCTGCTGCTGCGTCGCCTCCGCGAGGTGATGTCGGAGCAGATGAGCGCGCAGGCGCGGCTCGACAAGATCGTCGTCCTCATCGCCTCCAACATGGTGGCAGAGGTGTGCTCGGTTTATGTGAAGCGGGCGGATGGCGCGCTTGAACTCTACGCGACCGAGGGCCTCAATCGCGAGGCGGTTCACCTCACCACCATGCGCGCGGATGAGGGCCTTGTCGGCCTGATCGCCCGCGAAGCGGAGCCACTGGCGCTGGCCGATGCGCAGAACCACCCTGCCTTCTCCTACAAGCCGGAAACGGGCGAGGAAAACTACGCCTCCTTCGCGGGTGTGCCCATCCTGCGGGCGGGCAACACGCTCGGCGTTCTTGTGGTGCAGAACCGCGCCAAGCGCGCCTATTCCGAAGAGGAAATGGAAGCGCTGCAGACGACCGCGATGATCCTTGCGGAATTGGTGGCGGGCGGAGAACTCGAAGCGCTCGCGCGCCCCGGCTCGGGCGGCACGGCCATTCGCCGGGCGCTGACGCTCTCCGGCCAATCCATCGCGGAAGGCGTGGGCCTGGGCCATGCGGTGCTCCACGAGCCGCGCATCGAGATCAGGAACCTCGTCGCGGATGATCCGCAGGAGGAGCTACGCCGCCTCCATGCCGCGATGGAGAAGATGCGCGCTTCCATCGACGACCTGATGGAGGGCGGTTCGCTGGGTGGAGCGGGCGAGCATCGCGATGTGCTCGAAACCTTCCGGATGTTCGCGCATGATCGCGGCTGGATCCGGCGGCTGCAGGAGGCGATCAATACCGGCCTCACGGCGGAAGCGGCGGTGGAGCGCGTGCAATCCGATGCCCGCGCGCGCCTGCTGCGCCAGACCGACCCCTACCTGCGCGAGCGCCTTCACGATCTCGATGATCTCGCGAACCGCCTGCTGCATGAACTCACGGGCGCGGCCTTCACCCTGCCGGCGGACAAGTTGCCGGAGAATGCCATTCTCGTGGCGCGTGCGATGGGCCCGGCCGCGCTTCTCGATTACCAGCGCCAGCGCCTGCGGGGCCTCGTGCTGGAGGAGGGCGGCTCCACGAGCCATGTGGCGATTGTCGCGCGCGCTCTCGGTATCCCCACGGTCGGTCGTGTCGAACGGATTGTCGGCCTTGTGGAGCAGGGCGACGCGATCATCGTTGATGGGACCGCGGGCGAGGTGCAGTTGCGCCCTTCGCCCGATGTGCAATCCGCCTATGCCGAGAAGGCCCGCCTGCGCGCGCGCCGCCAGGAGCAGTATCGGGCCCTGCGCAATCAGCCCGCGCGCACGAAGGACGGCGTTTCGATCGACCTGCAGATGAATGCCGGCCTCCTGATCGACATGGCGAATCTCGATGAGACGGGCGCCAGCGGCATCGGGCTTTTCCGCACGGAAATCCTGTTCATGGTCGCGTCTTCGCTGCCGCGTGCGCAGGCACAGGAAGCACTCTATCGTTCGATCATCGATATTGCCGGGCGGCGCCCGGTCACCTTCCGCACGCTTGATATCGGCGGCGACAAGGTGCTGCCCTACCTGAAGCAACTCGAGGAAGAAAACCCCGCGCTTGGCTGGCGCGCGGTGCGCATCGGGCTGGATCGGCCCGCTTTGCTGCGCACGCAGCTTCGCGCGCTGCTCGCCGCCGCGAAGGATCGCGACCTGCGGATCATGCTGCCGATGGTTTCGGTGGTGGAGGAGCTTGATGCCGCCAAGGCCATGCTCGGCCGTGAGCGCGAACGGCAGCGCCGCCTCGGCCAGCCAGGGCCGAAGACCGTTCAACTCGGCGTGATGCTCGAAGTGCCCTCGCTGCTCTTCGATCTTGATCGCGTCTTCGAGAAAGCCGATTTCATCTCCATCGGCACGAATGACCTGATGCAGTTCATGTTCGCGGTCGATCGCGATAATGCGATGGTCTCAAACCGGTTTGATGCGCTGCACCCCTCCTTCCTGCGCGCGCTTTGCAAGGTGGCAGACAAGGCGAAGGCCACGGGCATGCCGGTTTCGATCTGCGGCGAAATCGCGGGGCGACCAGCGGAGGCTCTGGCGCTGATCGCGCTCGGCTTCCGGTCGTTCTCGGTCTCACCCTCGGGCATCGGGCCGTTCAAGGCCATGTTGCAGGGGTTGGAGATCACGGCGGTGGAACCGCTGGTGCGCGAGGCATTGGCGGTGGGGCTCGATGCGCCGGCGCTGCGCCAGAAGCTGAAACCCTTCGTGCCGAAAGGCGAGCTGGCCTCGTAGCCGGCCTTTTCCATGAGCGACATCATTCTCCCCCGCGAGAAGCTCGATGCCATTTCGGCCAAGCATGCCGATCTGGAAGCGCGGCTCGCCGCCACCGCCGACGCCACGAGCATCGTCGCGCTCTCGAAGGAAATTGCCGCGCTTGGCCCTCTCGTGCAGGCGATCGCCGCCGAGCGGCGTGTCGTGGCCGATCTCGCCGCCACCCGCGAGATGCTGGCCGATGCCGCGACAGATGCCGGGATGCGCGCGATGGCCGAGGAGGAACTGGCCATGCTGGAGGCCGAGCACGAGCGACTCGTGCAGGTGATCCGCCTTGGCCTGCTCCCGCGCGATTCCGCCGATGACCGCTCGGTCATTCTGGAGGTGCGCGCGGGCACGGGCGGCGATGAAGCCTCGCTCTTCGCCGGCAATCTCTTCCGCATGTACCAGCGCTATGCCGAATTGAAGGGCTGGAAGGTCGAGGTGCTTTCGGCCAATGAAGGTGCGATGGGCGGCTTCAAGGAAATCATCGCGGAAATCCATGGCGAGGGTGTCTTCGCCCGGCTGAAATTCGAATCCGGCGTGCATCGCGTGCAGCGCGTGCCCGAAACCGAAGCGCAGGGACGCATCCACACTTCCGCCGCCACGGTCGCCGTGCTGCCGCTCGCCGAAGAGGTGGATGTCTCGATCAACGAGGCGGACCTTCGCATGGAGACCATGCGCTCGCAGGGGGCCGGCGGCCAGCACGTCAACAAGACCGAATCGGCCATCCGCATCACGCATATCCCGTCCGGCCTTGCGGTTCTGGTGCAGGAGGAGCGCTCCCAGCATAAAAACCGGGCGCGGGCCATGGATATCCTGCGCACGCGCCTCTTCGACATGGAGCGCCAGCGCCTCGCCAAGGCTCGCGCGGCTGCCCGCAAGGACCAGATCGGCTCGGGTGATCGTTCCGAGCGCATCCGCACCTACAGTTTCCCGCAAGGTCGCGTGACCGACCACCGCATCAACCTCACGCTCTACAAGATCGAGGCGATCCTGGAAGGCAGCGGGCTTGAGGAATTGATCGAGGCGCTGATCACCGAGCATCAGGCGCGTCTGCTCGCCGGGGAAGAGGCATGAGCGGGGCGTTCCGGCCCGAGATGCGGCGCGCTGAAGCGGGGGATTTGCTCGCGACCGCCTTCGGCAAGGCGGGTTTCGAGGATTGCCGCCTCATGGCGCGCCGGCTTCTGGCGGATGCCCTCCGCGTGGAGCCCGGTGAACTCTTTCTTCACCCGGATCGCCTGATCGGCGAAACGGCGGAGCGTCTCGGTCCGGCCCTGTCGCGGGCGCTCAAGGGCGAACCGCTGACACGAATCGCGGGGCGACGCAGCTTCTGCGGTCGCGATTTCCGCGTGACGCCGGATGTGCTCGACCCCCGGCCCGAGACCGAATTGCTGGTGGAGGAGATGCTGAAGCGCCTGGCGGGGCAGCGGGCGCCGCGCCTGCTCGACCTTGGCACGGGTTCGGGCGCGATCATCCTCACATTGCTGGCCGAAATCCCCGAGGCGACCGGCGTGGCGGTGGATCTCTCGCCCGCAGCGCTTGCGGTGGCGGGGGGGAATGCGGAAGCCTTGGGCGTGGCTGGCCGGGTGGCTTTCCATCACGGTGATCTGTTCGCGGGGCTCGCCGGGCCGTTCGACGCCATCCTCTCCAACCCACCCTACATCCCCAGCGCCGATCTCGCGGGTCTCGAACCGGCGGTGCGGGATTTCGATCCCCCCCTCGCGCTCGATGGGGGGGCGGATGGCCTCGCCTTCTACCGGCGCATCGCGGGCGAGGCGCGCGCCTTTCTCATGCCCGGCGGCTGGCTGGGCGTCGAACTGGGAGCGGGGCAATCCGAAAGCGTGATTGCCCTGATGGAGGCGGCTGGTTTCCAGGTTATGGCGATCCGGCATGACCTTGCCGGGCATGCGCGACATCTCCTTGGCCGGGGATGAAATGAAGGGGCCCGATGCCTTTGCTTGCAACCCTGCGAAAGAGCCGCTAAGGAAGCAGCGTGTGGTGCACGCGTCAGGGTCATCCAGGGGTTGGACTCGACGCAGCTGGGACAAGCATCGCCTCTTTCCGTCACGTTGATTGAGCCGGCGGCGCCGGGATCCTTGACCGAAAGACCTGTCGCAAGGCCCGCGCTCCCTCCGGGGCGCCGGACGCGACGAGCGGGGATTTGTTCCCCGGATGACAGCCTCCAGGCAACGCCAAGCCCGCCCGTAAACCGAGCCAGCCGAGAAAAACACGGATGAGACCAGGACAGAACAAGCGCATGCGGGGTCGCAACCGTCGCGGGCCCAACCCGTTGACGCGTTCGTATGAATCGAACGGTCCGGATGTGAAAGTCCGCGGCACGGCCCAGCACATCGCCGAGAAATACACCCAGCTCGCCCGCGATGCGCATCTCTCCGGCGATCCGGTGGCCGCGGAGAGCTATCTGCAGCATGCCGAGCATTATTACCGCCTCATCGCCGCGGCCGTGCAGGCCCAGCAGGCTGCGCTTTCCGGCCAGGCCGATGATCGCGACGATGATGATGACGATTTCGACCCGTCCTCGGACCGTTTCACCTTCCGCTCGCCGCAGGCGATGCAACAGCAGAATGGCGGCACCTCCTACGGTTCCGGCGGTGAGCGCCAGAGCGGCGAATTCGCTTCCGGCGAACAGCCGGCCGAAGGCGAGGGCGGCGAAGGCCAGCCCCAGCCGCGCATGGTTGGCGAGGGTGGGTTCCAGCCGCGTCCTCCGCGTGAGGATCGTCGCGGTGGCCGCCATGATCGCGACCGCGATCGCAACCGGTTCCGCGACAATGATCGCTTCCAGCAACCGCGCCGTCCGCCGGTCGAGGTCGAGGGCACCGGCGATCAGCCGGATCTGCCGGCTTTCCTCACCATGCCCGTGCGTGCGGTCGGCCCGGAAGGCGATGTCGATGGTCCGCCCGAAGCGGGCGAGGGGGATGACGGCCGCGGGCCGTTCCGCCATCGTCGCCGCCGTCGCGGCCGGACTGGTCGCCCCGAGGGCGCGCTGGCCGGCGAAGGTGAAAACGAGGCCTGAATAACTCGAAAAATCAAGGAATTGAGGGCGGCTCCGGTCGCCCTTTTTCGTCTCAGGGCACGGTCAGCGGATCGCCCGGCCGGATGAGACCCGAGCGAAGGATGCGGGCATAGACCCCGCAATCATGGTGCGCGAGATTCTGCTCCAGCAACGCCACGAGCCGCGTATCGCGGAGGCCCGCCTTCGGGTCGACGTCGATGGCGGCGCATCGGTCGATGCGCCGTGTGATTTCGAGTTCGGCCTCTCCGATTTTCACCCGCTGGCCCACGAGATCGAACTCGGCCCAGGGCGCAAGCCCCTCCACCAGCAGGTTGCCCCGGAAGCGCAGCGGATCGATGCTCGCGCGGTTTGCGAGTTTTGCAATCGCGTCCACGCTGGCGCGGTTGATGATCGAGAGGAAGCCGTGCCGCGAATCCATGAAGCGGTGCCCCGGCGGTGCGACGAGCAGGCGTGCCGGGCCGCGCATTTCATCGCCCATATAGTTCTCGAAAAAGCGCTCGATGGCCGCGCGGCCCGTTTCCTCATCCACCACGCCGCTCGCGACCACCCCGCCGCCCTGGCTGAGGGTGAGCCGGCGCGTGGCATCCTCGAAGCGTGCCGCGATGCGCGCCAGCTTCTCGTTGCGCATGAGCATCAGGAATTTCTGCTTCGGCAGATGCTCGGGCGCGGCGGGATCGAACCCCGAGGGGCCGTTCTCGATCGCCATCAGGCGGTCTCCGGGAAAATGCTCGTCTTCCGTGAGATGGGCCTCGGACATCGCCTCCGGCGAGAGGCCTTTCACGGGGTAGCGATAAAGAGCGGCGAGGCGCGCTCCATCATTTTGATGCGCGGCAAGCTGCGGTTGGGCAATTTCCGACATTCCTTTGATCCTGCCCCTTTTGTTGCGGATTGGCCACACCTACATTGCGGAAGAACAGCCGTTGCTATCGCGGGGCGGCCGCCACTTCGCCAAATGAGGGAAGAGCATGAATACCGAGAAATATACCGAGCGCGCCAGAGGTTTCCTGCAGGCCGCGCAGACCATCGCGCTGCGGGAAGGTCACCAGCAATTCGCGCCGGAACATGTTCTGAAGGCGCTTCTCGATGACGATCAGGGCCTCGCGGCCGGGCTGATCGATGCCGCGGGCGGCCGTTCCGCCGAAGCGCGGCGCGCGGTCGAGGCCGTGCTGGCCAAGACCCCGAAGGTGGAGGGTGGCTCGGGTGGGCTCTACCTCACGCCGCCGCTCGTGCGTGTGTTCGAAACCGCCGAGAAGGCCGCGGAAAAGGCCGGCGACAGCTTCGTGACGGTGGAGCGTCTGCTCCTCGCCCTCGCGCTCGAGAAGGAGAACGCCGCCGGCAAGGCGCTCGCCAGCGCGGGCGTGACGCCGCAGAAGCTGAACGCCGCCATCGAGACCATCCGCAAGGGCCGGAAGGCGGACAGCGCCACGGCCGAGAACCAGTATGACGCGCTGAAGAAATATGCCCGCGACCTCACGGAAGCGGCACGTTCGGGCAAGCTCGATCCCGTTATCGGCCGCGACGAGGAAATCCGCCGCACCATTCAGGTGCTCTCGCGCCGCACGAAGAACAACCCGGTGCTGATCGGCGAGCCGGGCGTGGGCAAGACGGCCATCGTCGAAGGCCTCGCCCTGCGCATCATCAACGGCGACGTGCCCGAAAGCCTGAAGGACAAGGCTTTGCTCGCGCTCGACATGGGCTCGCTCATCGCCGGCGCGAAATATCGCGGCGAGTTCGAGGAGCGGCTGAAGGCCGTGCTCGCGGAAGTCACGGCGTC
>NZ_JBJTDY010000039.1:0-3988 GCF_046092605.1 Rhabdaerophilum sp.
GCCCTGGCCTACAACCTGTCCAACTTCCTGCGCACGCTCGCCCTGCCGGAGGAGATGGAAAGCTGGTCGCTGACCACGATCCGCGAAAAGGTGGTGAAGATCGGCGCGAAGGTGATCGCCCATGCGCGCTACGCCGTCTTCCAGATGGCCGAGGTCGCCGTGCCACGTGACCTGTTCGGGCGCATCCTCGACATGATCGACGGGCTGCGACCACGAGAACCGACACCATGCTGACGGCAGAAAGCGGGCTCGCGAAGCAGGCGACAGGCGAAGTGCGCCCGCATCGTGGCAAAACCAGCGAGAATCGCACGATGGGGGCGTGGCAGGGCGGTCTGAACGCGATTGTGCTGCGACGGACGCTGTCGCGACGCGCTTCGCGCTTCCAAGAGGACCAGGGTCGGGCTATTCTGCCGTCATGCGGGGGCGGATGGGCCGCCTATCTGGGAAATATCGGTTAAGTTTTAAGAGCGGCCGAGAGGACCCCATCGGTGCTCGTCCGGCCCTGGCGACACGAAATCCTCGAACGCGTTGCCCCACAGGTTCGAGACGCCGTGATCGCCGACGACCTCGGCCAGCTCATCGAGTTCGATGCCGGCACCGCGGCACGCATGGCCCACATGGCGCTGGAAGACGTCTTCAAATGCACCGCGCCATTCGTCGCGGCTAACCCATTTGATCAGCCCTTCGATCGAATGAACTGCCCCCATTGGCGCCGTACTCCGCTCATCTCCTGCGAAGTCGCCGATTGAAATTCCCTTGGAAAATCAATGAAGGCTTTCGCGTTCTCCATTCTCCAGACCTCTGTATCAGAGAAAATCGTGCGGTGCTTGGTGTTGCGGAAAACCATGATATTTCAGCCGCTTAACCGCGCCGTACCGAAAAGTCGAAAGTCCACGGGTACGGAGAGTAAACGCGAAAACGGAAAAAATGGGCCGTCGACGGACGACCTAAGGTCCACAGGCCGCTCGGTCAATGTATTGGAATTGTTTGGGGTTTCTGGCGACCCGATAGGGGCGGGAGACGCGTCAAAGCAGTGGGATGGCGGACAGGGAGGGATTCGAACCCTCGATAGAGTTGCCCCTATACACGCGTTCCAGGCGTGCGCCTTCAACCACTCGGCCACCTGTCCGTCTGCCTGCGCCCATCAGGCGCACGCATTTCTTTCCGAGGACAGATGCGATGCCCGAGGCATCGCTGTGCGCCTTCAACCACTCGGCCACCTGTCCGTCTGCCTGCGCCCATCAGGCGCACGCATTTCTTTCCGATGTAAAGCCACGGGCATTCATCGCGCGAAAGTCGCGCGGGTTATGGCGGGAGGCCCGACAAAATGCAAGGCGGCTCGCGGCGCTTTTTCGAAAGCGGGCGTCGCTTTTCCCATACCGGGTCACGTGCCTGCGGCGAACGCCCTTGCGCGAAAGGCTGCGCGACCCCAGCTTTCGGGTCCATCATCGGCGCTTCTGGAGGTTGCCATGTTCTTCGCCCGCACAGCCGTCACGCTCCCTCGCGCCGAAGAGGCGCTGCCGGGCCGCTCGCAGGCCATTCCCACGGCCGCGACGCATTGGGTGTTTCGCAGGCCGCTGAACGGGCCGATCCCGGAGGGCTTCGAGGAGGCCGTGTTCGGCATGGGCTGCTTCTGGGGTGCCGAGCGCAAGTTCTGGCAGATCGGCGACGGCATCTGGAGCACGGCGGCGGGTTACGCCGGTGGCTTCACGCCGAACCCCACCTACGAGGAGACTTGCTCCGGCCGCACGGGCCATACGGAAGTGGTGCGCGTGGTTTATGACCCCTCGAAGGTGCGCTTCGCCGATCTCCTGCGCATCTTCTGGGAGAATCACGATCCAACGCAGGGCATGCGGCAGGGCAACGATGTCGGCACGCAATATCGCTCGGCGATCTTCGCCGCCAGCGAGGCGCAGCTCGCCGAGGCGAAAGCCTCGCGCGAGGCGTATCAGGCTCGGCTGAAGTCGGCGGGATACCCGGACATCACGACCGAGATCGCGCCCGCCGGGCCGTTCTACTTCGCAGAAGAATATCACCAGCAGTATCTGGCGAAGAAGCCGAACGGCTATTGCGGGCTCGGCGGCACGGGCGTTTCCTGTCCCATCGGCCTCAAGACATAGCGTCAGGGGCCGACAGGCGCGCGCTTCGCGGCGATCCACAGCACCAGCACGCCGAAGATCGCGCTGGCGAGCGATCCCACGATCACCCCCAGGCGCACGCGGTCCCGCAAGACGGGATCGCTGAAGGAGAGCGAACCGATGAAAAGGCTCATCGTGAAGCCGATGCCGCAGAGGATGGCTACGCCATAGATCTGAAGCCAGGTGGACCCGGCAGGCCTGGGCGAAAGCCCGGCCCGCACTGCAAGCCATGTCGCGCCGAGAATGCCGAACTGCTTGCCCACGAAGAGACCGATGATGATGCCCATCGTCAGCGGGGCGAAGAGCGCATCAAGCCCCATCCCGGCCAGTGGCACGCCGGCATTCACGAAGGCGAAGATCGGCACGATGAGGAAGGAAACCCACGGCTGGAGCCCGTGCTCGATATCCTCCAGCGGCGTCGCACCGGATTTCGTATGCAGCGGAATGACAAGGCCCATGGCGACACCGGCGAGTGTGGCATGCACGCCGGATTTCAGCACCAGAGCCCACATCACGATGCCCACCAGCATGTAGGCGGCAATGCGCCGCACGCCGAGCCGATTGAACACCACGAGACTCGCGAGGCAGACCATCGCGAGCCCCAGCATGGGGAGCGAGATCTTCGCCGTGTAGAACGCGGCGATCACCCCCCCGGCCATCAGGTCATCGATGATCGCGATGGCCAGCGCGAAGACCTTGAGACTGAAGGGCACAAGGCGGCCGAGGGCCGCGATGAGGCCCACGACGAAGGCAATATCGGTCGCGGTCGGCACAGCCCAGGCGGCGAAGTTCTGCGGCGAACCGATGTTGAGCGCCACGAACAGAAGTGCCGGCACCGCGAAACCGCCGCAGGCCGCGATGAGCGGCAACACGGCCCGCCGCCAATCCGAGAGTTCGCCCGCGAGGAACTCGCGCTTGATTTCGAGGCCGACGAGCAGGAAGAAGATGGCCATCAGCCCGTCATTCACCCAGAGCAGCAATGGCTTGGCGATCGCAAAGTCACCGATCGCCACCTGAATGGGAAAGCTGAGAATCGCCGAATAAGCGCCTGAAAAGCTGGAATTGGCAAAGATCAGCGCGAGGACGGCAGAGACTGCCAGGACAAGGCCCGCCCAGCGTTGCATCGCGGCCTGGTCACTCGCGGCCATCGGCCATCCCCTCCCTTTCGGCTGGGATGCCGGGCGCTTCCCAAGTCCATCTCCCAGTGTTACTCGATACGAGCGAAATAGGGCCAAGTTGTCCATTCGCCAAGCCCGAACGAGGAATGGCCCGATGATCGAACGCCTTCTGGAGCGGTTTCTGTTTGCGAGCCGCTGGCTTCTCGCGCCCTTCTACGTGATGCTCGTGGCCGCCCTGGGCGTTCTGCTGCTGAAGGCGGGTCAGGAACTGGTTCACTTCGTCGGCCATGGCTACACGGCCACCGAATCGGAGGTGATCCTCGGGGTTCTGGCGCTGGTGGACCTCACGCTGACAGGCTCGCTGATCGTGATCGTGATCTTCTCCGGCTACGAGAATTTTGTGTCGCGCATCGATCCGGGCCAGACCGAGGACTGGCCCGAATGGATGGGCAAGATCGACTTCACGGGCCTGAAGCTGAAGCTGCTCTCATCCATCGTGGCCATCTCGGCCATTCAGGTTCTCAAGGCCTTCATGAACGTGAAGAACACCTCGGATCGTGATCTTACATGGCTGGTGGTGATCCATATGGTCTTCGTGGTGTCTGGCCTCATCATGGCGCTGACGGATCGCTTCTCCGAAACGGCGCATGGCAAGAAGACCATTGACAGGAAGGCCGGCACCGAACGCGGCCAATGAAAGGGGCATGCGGCCTCAGGCGGCGCGCGGCGAGG
>NZ_JBJTDY010000040.1:0-9911 GCF_046092605.1 Rhabdaerophilum sp.
CCAGCTCTTCGGGCGTGCGGCCGGACCGGACCAACTCCACCATCTGTCGCCGGAACTCCGGCGGATAAGCACTTCGGAAACGAGGCATGGGACACTCCCGAAAATGACTTCAAAGGTGTCCACAAAAGCGGGTCAACTCCAGCATGCGCATCGATACACGCTTGTGAATCAGGCCGCCGCAATGGCTGCAAAGGGCTTGGAGGTCTCCGATCTTGTCGGAAATCGCCACAAGATCAGCCATCCGCTCGGCCGGTTCGCGAGGCTCGCGGCATGAGAAACAATAGGCTTCGTGGAGCTTGCATTTCTTTCCTGATCGCTTGTCGCGCTTCAGGAAATCAATCAGGTCTTGCCCATGGATCAGGAAGGGGCGCTGATCCTTCATCGCGGGCAATCCGTCGGTCTTGAGCCATCGTTGGACCGTGCCCTTCGCGACGCTCAATTGGCGTGCGACTTCTTCGATGGTGTAGCTCCGATGAATTTTGATGCCGCGCCAACCGGGGCGCTTAGGCATCGCGCTTCCTCCCGGTGTTGAGCGCCGGAAGCGCATCAACAAAGGCCTTCAAGTCTTCCGCCCGGATTAACGTCCGGCCGGCAAACTTTACGGCTCGCAAATCCCCGGTCTTGATCGCGGCATAAAGCGATGTTCGCCCGATGCCGGTTTCCCTGCAAGCATCCGCAATCGAAAGAGTGATCGGGAGTTCTTTCATAGTCGGGTCCTTCCTGCCGCGCGGGCAAAAAAAAAGCCCGCCGGGCTTTTTGCCGGGCGGGCTGAAACCTGCTTGAATCGCAGGCGTGGCTTTCGAAACGACGGAAAGCGGCCATCTTGCAAAGGCCGCTGCGCTACTCACTCATTGGTTAGGCGGAAACTTGCGAGTTTCCTCGCCGGCCTCTGGCGTTCCGAGGCAGAAGAGAAATCAGGCTGTCTGAGGATGTTGGACTAAACGGGCTGCACAACGATCTTCAAACACGAATCGTGCAACATGACTCCCTGACATGAAGGGCTATCTTCGGGGCAACCGCAAGTGCGGAAAGTGCAAGTTCGCCGGCATTCAACAATGTTCTTGGGGATAAGACTGTCGCTCGAAAAGCCAATGATGACGGCTCCAATTTGTCACGGAACCTGCCAGCGTGACGAGTGAAAAGTTGGATCGAGCGCCCGTGAGCAAGCCCGGCCATCCGGTTTCGCCAGCTGTTTTCATCCCTCTGTCACGGCAGGCTTGCGGAACTCCAGCACGTCGCCGCCTATCCGCAGTCTATCGAGGTAATCCGCCCACCATTGCGCCATTTCCACGCGTTCCGTCCAATAGCCTCCGCGATTGTATGCGCGGCGAACGGCGTCAGGGTCTTGGTGCGCAAGCGCACGTTCGATAGCATCGGGCGAGAATTTGCCGGACTGGTTGAGAAGGGTTGAGGCGGTTGCGCGGAACCCATGGGCTGTCACGGTGCCGTTCGAATAGCCCATCCGCCTCAGGGAAGCATTGAGCGTGTTTTCCGAGATTGGGCGCTCCACCGTGCGAAGACCGGGAAACACGAGCCTGCCCTTGCCCGTGAGCGCGTGAAGCTCCTTCAGAATGGCCACGGCTTGCGTGGCCAACGGCACTTCGTGCTCGCGTCGCATCTTGGTGCGCTTGGCAGGGATAGCCCATCGTGCGTTGGCAAGATCGAATTCCCGCCACTCCGCCATGCGCAATTCACCGGGGCGCGTGAAAACCATGGGCAGGAGGCGAAGCGCAGCAACGGTTGTCGGCTGCCCATCGAATCGATCAACGGCCCGGAGGAGGGCTCCTAGCTCGGCAGGATCAAGGATGGCCGCGCGGTGCTTCACCTTCGGGGCGATGATGGCTCCAGAGAGCGCCGTTGTCGGGTCGCTTTCCGCGCGGGCGGTGGCGATGGCGTAGCGGATCACGGCTCCGATGGTTGCACGGACGCGCTTGGCTGTTTCCAGCGTTCCTCGCTTTTCGAGGTGCTTCAGGATGGCCAGCACCTCCGCCGCCTTGATTTCAGCGATCGGCCTTTCGCCGATGGCCGAGAAGGCTTGCTCCAGAAGGTAGCGGTTCTTGATGATGGTGGTTCCGGAACGGCCCTCGCGCCTCTGCTTGTCGAGATATTCCTCGGCGACGGCGCGAAACGTGGTTGCGGCGCTGACTGCCTTCGTGAGCTTGTCCAGTTTCTTCTGTTGGGCAGGATCGATGCCGTTGGCGAGTTGGGCTTTCGCCTCGTCGCGCCGCTTCCTAGCATCGGAAAGCCCAACAGCAGGATACTGGCCCAGAACCATATCCTTCTGCTTGCCCAGATAGCGATAAGCGAAGCGCCACGTCTTTGTGCCTTGGGGGGATACCCAGAGCTGAAGCCCGCCACTGTCCGAGAATTTCTGCTTTTCGCCAGTTATCTTGATTGCTCGAATCGCGAAATCGGTAAGAGCCACGGGCGCACCTGTTGGGTTTTTCGTGTTGGGCTTTTTCAGTTACCCAACATGAAACCCAACATTTGGGCCGGTTGCAAGCGCACAAAAGCGGACGCTTGCGAACGTCTTTGGACGTATAGAGCTAGATTTATCTCGGTTTTTCAGACGTTTACGGACAATCACGAACGTCTGTGGAGGGGAAAGTGGTGCCGCAAGAGGGAATCGAACCCCCGACCCCATCATTACGAATGACGTGCTCTACCAGCTGAGCTATTGCGGCGATCGGGCGTTGCTTTAGCGGCAAGCGGACCAACAGGCAAGGGTCCATTCGCGGGCGGGACGCCTGCTCCCTTGTCCGAACCACCGTCCATCGTAGCCCGTGGCTCACCGCTTGCGAGCAAGCTGACAGTCAAGGGAAGGCGGCTCCTCAGCCGAACAGGCGGAAGCGTTTTGCCGGTTTGGGCGCATCCGGGTCCGGTCCTGGATCATCCGGAATGAATGGCTGCACCACCTCCTCGATGGGGCGCGGCGCTTCGGGCGCCGGGGTTGTCGCGACCGCGGGAGACGGTTCAGCCAAGGGTGCGACGGTCGGAAGCTCCATGACAGGAGGCGGGAGAGCCGTGGAGGGTGCCATCGGCTCGGCCGATGCGATTTCCAGCGGAGCGGGCACTTCGAACCGATCGGCATCAATCCGCGCGCGAATGGCGGCATCCTGCGCTTGCGGCGGTTCCTGCCAGCGATAGGCACCAATGACGCCGGAAGGCGAAACCGGCTTCCAGTGGTCGGAGACGGAATCTTCCGCGACCCAGGCCGGATCGCGCGGCGCCCGGGAGGCGCGAGCGAGCCAGGAGCGGACAAGGCCCTCGTTTCCGCTCTCGGCATCTTCGAGTTCGGCCATGAGAAGGCATGCGCGCGCGGTCGCCTTTTGCAGCACGAGGGCCTCGATCGCCTCGCGCGCCACGGCGAATTCGCGCGCGTCGATCGCGGCGCGGGCCAGGATGAAGCGGGATTCGCGCGCATTCGGCGCGAGTTTTTCCAGCGTGCGGGCGCGCTTCAGCCGATCCAGCGCGGAATCCCCGGGCCGCGCCGCGAGATGCGCCTCGGCAAGATCCGGGTGCGGTCCGGCCTTCCAGGCGGTTTCAAGCACGCGCGCGGCCTTTCCGGTATCGCCCTGCGCGGAGAGTCGACGGGCGACGATCACGGCCGCAGGAACGAGGGCTGGCGCAAGACGCAAGGCGTCCTGCGCGAGGGCGAGCGCCTCTTCCGGATTGCGCTCCTGGCTTTCCAGGGCGGCGGCCGTGAGCAGCACGGAGCGCAGGCGACGGCCCTCCGCCTTGTCGATGAGGCGGCGGGAGACGCCCTGCTCCACCACGCCGATGGCCTCGCGCCAATCGCCCTCCTGCGCCGTCATGCGCAGCATCGCATCATTGGCCCAGCCCGCGTCAGGGCTGCTGCGCCAGGCCTCTTCGGCCAGCATGCGGCTTGCCTCGCCATCCCCGCGGCGGGTGGCTTCCACGAAGAGGCCGCGCAGGCCAAGGCCGTGGGTATCCGGGCTTTCCAGCATCGCCTTGAAGGCGAGTTCCGCGCCCTTCTCGTTGCCCGCGAGCTGCGCGGTCTGTGCCTTCAGGAGAAGGGCAAGTGGCTCGTTGCCGAGCAGGCGTTCGGAATCGCGCGCATGGCGCTCGGCCTGCCGCCGGTCGCCCACGCCCACGGCCACGAGGCCGCGCGCCACGGCGAGCTGACCCTTTTCGCGTTTGCGCATGCGGTTGGCGAGGCCGATGAGGCTCGGCAGGCGGAAGATCAGCCGCAAAAGCGACCAGAGGATCATCAGCGCGACAAACCCCGCGAGAAACCCCCCAAGGCCGACGAGCAGACTGACGCGATATTCGGTTTCGCCCCATTGCAGCAGCACATGGCCCGGCGTATCCGCGACCTGCGCAAAACCGAAGGCAAGCGCCAGGAGCAGAAGGAAGAAGGCAAGCAGTTTCAGCATGCGGGCGTCCTCACGGCTTCGCCGGAGCGGCGGCGCGGGCAAGCCCGGCGAGGCTCTCCTGCCGAATCTGGCGAATGGCGTCGTCGGCCTTGGCGCGGGCCTCGGCCTTCGCCTTCCAGCCCGCGAAACGCTCGGCACGCGGCGCGGAGAGCCGGCCGACAAGGGTGATCGCGGTCGCAAGATCGCCACGGACCACGGCCTGCTCGGCGCGGGCGAGGTGGGCGGCGTCATCCGTGCCGGTGATTTCGCCCGTGCGTCGCACCTCGACAAGCGAGGCCGCGCCTTGACGCAGGCGGGTGAGGAAATCGGCTTCAGTGCCCTTGCCAGCTTCGGTTCCGGCCCTCGCGAGCTCGCGCAATTCGGTGCCGAGGCTCGCCAGCGAGGGCGGCGGGTTCTGCGCATAGGCCGTGAGGGGCGCGAGCCGATCGGCGGCAACGCCCAAAGCCTTCAGGGCCTCGATTGCGCCGCCCAAAGCCTCATGGCGCTGGAAGCTCTCGGCGAGGTTCTGGCTCACCACGGCTGCGGCGGAGGCGCGGGCCAGTTCGCCATTGGCCGAGGCGACCGCTTTCGTGAGCGTCGCGATCTGGTCGTTGAGCCCGGTGAAACGCGCAATCTGCTCCTCCGCATGCCTCCTCGCGGCTTCGATCGCCGCGCGCAGGCGCTCGAACTCGGCGGTTGTCTCCGGAGCGGGGCCGGCAACGGGCGAACCTGTCGCCACAGGGCGTTCCGCGAGGGTTTTCAGCTGAGATGCGAGGCGCGTGATTTCCGCCTGCAAGGCCTGTTCGCGCGGCACCACCTCCGAGAGGGCCTTCTCGACCTTCGCGAGGCGATCGGCGAGTTCGGCGGGAATTGCCGGCGCGGAAGGCGGCTTCCCCTGTTCCAGCCGTGCGAGGCGCTGATCGAGGGCGCTGGTCAGGCTCGAATCGGGGCCGCCCAGCAAAGCCTCTACGCCGAGACTACCGGCGATGCCTGCCACAAGAGCGAGCAGCAGCGGCACGGCCATGGAGGATTTGGCGGCCGCAGGCGGGGGCTGGGTTTCGATGGCGGGCTGCTCGGGCAGGCGCGGCTCTCCCGCAAGCGCGACATCCGGCTCGGCCTTTGTTTCGCGGGCCGATTCGGCCGGAAGGTCGATCTCGACCGGCGGGCGCGTTTTCTTCGGAAGGGTATTCTCAGCCGGCTTGGTTGAGGCGGATTCGCTCTCATCGCCGTTCCTGGGCGTGGTTTGCATGGGCTGAACCTCCCCGTCCTGCACTGCGATGCTTCGCTTGTCCGCCACCCATCAAACGAAAACGCGGCGGGGCGTCAATCGAATTGCGTATCGGTTTGTTCCCGCGCAAGGGCGAGGGCGGTTCTCACGAGGCTCGTCGCGTTTCGCTCGGGTGCCAGCGCGATGCGGGGCACGAAGGGCAGAGGCCCGATCGCCTCCCGCAAGGTGGCGGCGACGGCGGGCGAGAGGCAGGCCTGCCCGGCTCGCCACAGGTTTTCGCGACGAGGTGAGTGCGCGATGCTCCGCGCGAGGCTCGCGGCGCTCTCGCGGCTGAAATGCAGCACGGCATCGATATGGGCCGCGAGTTTTGCCTCGACCTCGTCCGTTGCCGCGCCTTCCTCCATGCGATAGCGCCGCCAGAGATCAAGCATCAGGCCCGCGGCTGCCGCATCCGCCTCCAGTTCCGGGCGGCGCGGCTCACCCGCGAGATAGATCGCGCGTTTTCCCGCGAAGGGCGCAAGCAGTGGCTTCAGGCTTGCGGCCTCGCCGCCCGCGATGCGGATATCCGTGAAGCCCGCCTGGCGCGCGGCCTCTCCGGTGACGGCACCTACTGCAAGGCAGGGTAGCGTGCGCCAGTCCGGTGGGATCGCTTCGCCGAGCCGGAAGGCGCGCGGCGAGGTTGCGATGAGGAGATCGGGCCGCGCGGGTGCCGCCTCGACAATTGCTGCCTCGCGCCGCGTGGTGAGGAGAACTGCCTCGCCGCCAAGATCCGCAATGAGCCGCGCGGTGTCGCTGGCATCCGGCTCCGCGCGCGTCACCAGCAGGCGCGGGCGCTTCATCTCAGCCGACCAGCCCGGCCGGGATTTCCGCGCGCAACTCCCGGCCAAGGGATGTGCCGAGTTCGGCGGCTTTCGCCTCGGTGGGGGCCGGGAGCCTTGCTGCGCGCGTCCAGGCGCGGGTGCCGTCGGGCGCCAGCACGATGCCGGCGAAAAGCAGGCCGCCATCCACCAGCCGCGCCGAGCCGCCGATGGGCGTGCGGCAGGAGCCATCGAGCACGCCGAGGAAGGCGCGCTCGGCCGCGAGCGCGAGTCCTGTCTCGCGATGGGCGATGGCACTGGTGAGGCTCAGGATGCGCGCGTCACCGTCACGCGCCACGAGCGCGATCGCGCCCTGGCCGACAGCCGGTGTGAAGCTCTCGGGATCGAGCGCTTCCGTCGCATGTTCTGCGAGCCCCAGGCGATTGAGGCCGGCCATGGCGAGCACCACGGCATCGAAAGTGCCGTTGGCGGCCTTGTCGAGTCGTGTCTGCACGTTCCCGCGCAGCATTTCGATCACGAGATCGGGCCTCAGCCGCTTCAGCAGGGCTTGCCGGCGCAGCGAGACTGTGCCGACCTTCGCACCTTGCGGCAGGTTGGCGAGCGTCTTCCAGCGCGGCGCGATCAGCGCGTCACGCATATCGTTGCGGGGCAGGTAGCCCGCGATCACGAGGCCATCGGGCAGGATTGTGGGCAGATCCTTCGCGGAATGCACGGCGAGATCGACGCGCCCCTCGAGCTGAGCCGCGTCGATTTCCTTCGTGAAGAGGCCCTTGCCGCCGATTTCCGAGAGCGGCCGATCCTGCGTTGCATCCCCGGTGGTGCGGATGATTTCGGTCGCGACCGCATCCTCGGAAAGGCCATGGGCCTCGCGCAGGGCGGATGCCGTCATGCGGGCCTGGGCCAGCGCGAGCGGTGAACCGCGCGTGCCCAGGGTGAGAAGAGGCGCAGAAGCGGTCACGCGACGGATCCTGAAGGTTCGAGCCTTCCCCCGAAGGCCACTCTTCGTCTAGAACGGCCGGGCGGGCTTCGGCAAGAAGCCTGATCAATTTCGCCAGAGCCCGGGCAAGCTCCGGGCAAGCTCCGGGAATGAGACGGGAAGTCACGGGAAGTCATGGTGTCGATGCGCGTGCTTGGCCTGGAGACGACTTGCGACGAGACCTCTGCGGCCATCGTCGAGCTCTCCCCGGATGGCTCGCGGCGGATTCTTTCCAACCGCATCCGTTCGCAGATCGCCGAGCATGCACGTTTCGGCGGCGTGGTGCCGGAGATCGCGGCGCGCGCCCATGTCGAGATCCTCGACCGCATGATCGACGATGCCCTGAAGGAAGCTGGCATCACCATGACCAATCTCGACGGCATCGCTGCGGCGGCGGGCCCGGGCCTGATCGGTGGCGTGCTGGTGGGCCTCACCACGGGCAAGGCGCTGGCGCTGGCGCTCGGCAAGCCGCTCATGGCGGTGAACCATCTGGAGGCGCATGCGCTCACCCCGCGCCTCATTGAGGATATCGGTTTTCCCTACCTGCTGCTGCTGGTTTCGGGCGGGCACACGCAGCTGGTGGCCGTGGAGGATGTGGGGAAATACCGCCGCCTCGGCACGACCATCGACGATGCGATCGGCGAGGCCTTCGACAAGGTCGCGAAGATGCTCTCGCTCGGCTTTCCCGGCGGCCCGGCCGTGGAGCGCGCGGCCGAGAAAGGCGATGCCAGCCGTTTCGCCCTGCCGCGCCCGCTTCTCGGCAAGCCCGAGCCGAATTTCTCGCTTTCCGGCCTGAAGACGGCACTGCGCCTCGCGGCGGAGGCCGTGCAGCCCCTCACGGAGCAGGATTGCGCGGATCTCTGCGCGAGCTTCCAGGCGGCGATTGTCGATTGCGTGGTGGATCGCACGCGGATGGGCATCCGCGCCTTCCGCCAGCAGATGGGCAGCCCCACCGCACTCGTCGTGGCGGGCGGCGTGGGCGCGAACCGGCCGATCCGGCTCGCGCTCCAGCGCGTGGCGATGGAAGCTGGCCTCAAATGCCTCGTGCCGCCGCCCGCGCTCTGCACGGATAATGGCGCGATGATCGCCTGGGCGGGCATCGAACGCCTGCGGCGCGGCATGACCGATCCACTCGATTTCGCCGCGCGGCCGCGCTGGCCGCTGGATGAGGCTGCGGCGAAGCCTGGGGCCCGCGCATGAGCAGCAAAAGTGGGAACCGGTTTTGCGTCCGTGAATGCGCGCAAGGGGAGGAACCATGCGCATGAGCAGCACCAATCGGGTCGCGGTTCTGGGTGCCGGCGCTTTTGGCACCGCGCTGGCGCTGGCTTTCGCACGCGCGGGTCGCGATGTCACGCTCTGGGGGCGCGATGCCGTGCGCATGGAGCGCATGGCGCGGAGCCGGCTGTGCGAAGTTGCTCTTCCGGGTTTCCTGCTCGATCCGCGCATTACCCCCGTGGCGGATCTCGGCGCCGTGGCGGATGTGCCCGTGATCGTGCTCGCCATGCCTGCGCAGGCCCTTCGCGCGGTCTGCGAGGCCTTGGCGCTGGTGCTCTCGCCCGGCCATGCCGTGATTGCCGCCGCGAAGGGCATGGAGCAGGGCACCGGCCAGTTCGTGACGGAGGTGATGGCGGATGAACTCGGGGCCCAGCGCTTCGGCGTGCTCTCGGGCCCCTCCTTCGCCGAGGATATCGCGCGCGGACTGCCCACGGCCGTGAGTCTCGCGATGGTTGAGGGAATCGATGCGCAGGCACTTGCGGCTCATCTCGGCTCGACCGGTTTCCGCATCTATCATTCCACCGATGTCCGTGGCGTGGAGATCGGGGGGGCGGCGAAGAACGTGCTGGCCATCGCGGCCGGGATCGTCGTGGGGCTTGGCCTGGGCGAGAGCGCGCGCGCCGCGATCGTGACGCGCGGCTTCGCTGAATTGCGGCGTTTCGCGCTTGCGCTTGGGGCGCGCGCCGAGACATTGATGGGCCTTTCCGGCCTTGGCGACCTATTGTTGACCGCTTCTTCCGCCCAGAGCCGGAACTTCACCCTTGGCCTCGCCTTGGCGCAGGGGAAGGCGCTTCAGGAGGCTTCGGGCGGCAAGCTCGCGGAGGGCGCCTTCACCGCCGCGGCACTCGACGACATGGCGCGTGCGCGGGGCATCGACATGCCGATCGCCTCTGGCGTGCGCGCGATCCTTGACGGAAAGCTCGACGTGAAGGATGCGGTTGCTGCACTGATGGCGCGGCCTTTCCGGGAGGAGTGATCATGCCCCACTGGCTCGTGAAATCCGAACCCTTCAAATGGTCCTGGGACCAGCAGGTGAAAGCCGGCGCGAAGGGCACCTTCTGGGATGGCGTGCGGAACCACCTCGCCAAGAAGAACCTGATGGCCATGAAAAAGGGCGAGCAGGTCTTCTTCTACCATTCCAACGAGGGGCTGGAGATCGTCGGCATCGTGGAAGTGATCCGCGAGGCCTATCCCGACCCCACCGCCGAGCCGGGCGAACCTTGGGTGGTGGTCGATTT
>NZ_JBJTDY010000041.1:0-24991 GCF_046092605.1 Rhabdaerophilum sp.
CTGAAGGATCATCCCGATCTGGTGGGGCAGGCGGAGGATGCGTTCCGCAAATGGGGGATGGGCGCGGTCTTCATCGGCCATTTCTTCGGGCCGCTGCGACCGGTGATCTTTCTGTTCGCGGGCATGATGAAGATGTCGCTGCCGCTGTTCCTGATCGTGAACGTGACGGCCGCGATGACCTGGGCCTATGTGATCCCGAAATTCGGCGAAGTGGGCGGGATCATCATCGGCTGGTTCTGGAACCTGTTGGGGTTCTGAGACTTACAATCAATTCGGATAGCAAGACGGCGGCGGGCTGTGGCCTGACCGCGCGCGCCAACATGGAGGCTGACAATGGCTGACCTGACGTCGAATTTCATCGGGATCAAATCTCCGAACCCGTTCTGGCTGGCCTCGGCGCCGCCGACGGACAAGGAATACAACGTCCGCCGCGCCTTTGAGGCGGGCTGGGGCGGCGTGGTGTGGAAGACGCTCGGCGAGGATGGACCGCCGGTCGTCAATGTCTCCGGCCCGCGCTATGGGGCGATCCACGCGCAGGATCGGCGCGTCATCGGCTTCAACAACATCGAACTCATCACGGATCGTCCGCTGCAGGTGAACCTTCAGGAGATCAAGCAGGTGAAGCGGGACTGGAAGGACCGCGCGCTGGTTGTCTCGCTGATGGTGCCCTGCACGGAGGATAGCTGGAAGGCGATTCTCGCGGCGGTGGAGGAAACCGAGGCCGATGGCGTCGAACTGAATTTCGGATGCCCGCACGGCATGAGCGAGCGTGGCATGGGGGCGGCCGTGGGTCAGGTGCCGGAATATATCGAGATGGTCACGCGCTGGTGCAAGCAGCATACGCGCATGCCGGTCATCGTGAAGCTCACGCCGAATGTCGCGAGCATCCTGCGCCCGGCGGAGGCCGCGAAGAAGGGCGGGGCCGATGCCGTCTCGCTAATCAACACGGTCAATTCAATGATGGGCGTCGATATCGACGCGATGACGCCCTGGCCCTCGGTCGGCGGCATGGGCACGCATGGCGGCATGTGCGGCCCGGCCGTGAAGCCCATCGCGCTGAACATGGTCGCGGAGATCGCGCGGCATTCCGAGACGCGTGGCCTGCCGATCTCGGGCATCGGCGGCATCGAGAAATGGCGCGATGCGGTGGAGTTCATGGCGCTCGGAGCCAGCAATGTGCAGGTCTGCACCGCCGCGATGGTCTATGGTTTCCGGATCATCGAGGAAATGACGGCCGGCCTTTCGGCATGGATGGACGAGAAGGAATACGCGGGCGTCGATGAAATCGTCGGCCGCGCCGTGCCGAGGGTGACCGATTGGCAGCACCTCAACCTCGATTACGTGGTGAAGGCGCGCATCGATCAGGAACTCTGCATCTCCTGCGGGCGTTGCCACATCGCCTGCGAGGATACCTCGCATCAGGCCATCACCAGCATGCTGGACGGCAAGCGGCATTTCGAGGTGATCGAGGAGGAATGCGTCGGCTGCAATCTCTGTGCCGTGGTCTGCCCGGTCGAGAACTGCATCACCATGGTGCCGCTCGCGGAGGGCGAGATGGACCGTCGCACCGGAATCAAGGTCGGCGGTCAGCGCAGCTGGGTCGAGCATCCCAACAATCCGAACGCGAAAGATCCGCGCCCCGCGAAACATGCGGCGGGGTGAGGCACAATGCCCGGCTCAGGACCGACCGAGAACGGCCAGCAGCACGGCGCGGCGGGCCTCGCCAAAAAAACCGGGATCATCGAGGCTCTGCCCGGTCAACGCCTTCACCTGCGCGGCGAAGTCGGCATAATGCTGGGTGGTTGCCCAGATGAGGAACAGCAGATGCTGCGGGTCGCGACGCGGCAGGTATCCCGCATCCATCCAACGTTCCAGAAGCGCCGCGCGCGACGCGACGAGGCGCTGGAGGTCATTCTCGAGAATGGTGAGGAGAATGGGGGCGCCGCGCATCACTTCCATCGCGAAAAGCCGCGAGGCTTCCGGATAATCCCGCGCATATTCGAGCTTGCGGGTGACATAACCGGTCAGCGCCGCCACGGGGTCGCTCTGCGTGTCCATCTCGGCCAGCGGCACCAGCCACATGTCGAGCGTGCGGCGCAGCACCGCAAGATAGAGATCGGCCTTGGTGCGGAAATAATAGAGCAGGTTCGGCTTCGAGAGCCCCGCACGCTCGGCGATGGCGTCGATCCGTGCGCCGGCAAAGCCGTCGATCGCGAAGACCGCGAGAGCGGCATCGAGGATGCGCTCGATATTGGCCTCGCCACCGCGCGTCTTTCCGGTATGGCCGGGGCTCGCCAGTTCGGCAAGGCGGTTCGCCGCGCCCATCATTCGGTTCCGTCTGTCCACCGCGATTCAAGGAATGATCGCGGATTCGAGATTGCACGATTTCTGACCAGATGGTCAATTCCCGATCATGGCGAATACCGGCTATGCAGGAGCGGGAGCCGGATCGCGCCATGATGCGGCATGGCGCTTGCTCCGGCTCAAGAGCGCCTCGGCGCGCGGGGTGAATGGATATGGAACAGAGGGCGAGCGCGTGACCACGGGCATGGCGATCGAGATTCGCGATCTGTCGCTGACATTCCAGACCGCGGACGGCCCCGTCTATGCGCTGGAGAAGGCCAATCTCGCGGTCAGGCCCGGCGAGTTCATCTCCTTTATCGGTCCTTCCGGTTGCGGCAAGACCACGCTTCTGCGGGTGATCGCCGATCTCGAGAAGCCGACCTCCGGTTCGATCACGGTGAATGGCGTGACGCCCGAAGCCGCCCGGCTGGGACGGCAATATGGCTATGTCTTCCAGGCACCGGCCCTCTATCCGTGGCGGACGGCCGAAGCGAATGTGATGCTGCCGCTCGAGGTCTTCGGATATTCGAAAGCCGAAAGGCAGGAACGCGCCCGGCGCTACCTCGCCATGGTGAACCTCGCGGGGTTCGAGAAAAAATATCCCTGGCAGCTCTCCGGCGGCATGCAGCAGCGGGTCTCGATCGCCCGGGCGCTGAGCTTCGAGCCGGCTTTGCTGCTGATGGACGAGCCTTTCGGCGCCCTCGACGAGATCGTGCGCGACCGCCTGAACGAGCAATTGCTGCGCCTCTGGGCCGAGACGCGCAAGACCGTGATCTTCGTCACGCACTCCATTCCCGAAGCGGTGTTCCTCTCCACGCGGATCGTGGTGATGTCTCCGCGCCCCGGCCGGATCATCGACGTGATCGATTGCGACCTCGGCGACCGGCGGACGCTCGACATCCGCGAGACGCCCGAATTCCTGAAGATCGCGCATCGCGTGCGGGAGGGGCTGCGCGCCGGCCATTCCTACGATGACTGAGCGGGTGGCCGCTGCAATGCGGATGGCGAACCGGAGCGGCGAGAGCGCCTTCGTGCCCGTCGCCACGATCACGGCGCTGATCGTGGTGATCTGGTATCTCGCCTGCCTGCCCATGAATGCGGATTTGCCGCAACTGAAGGACGCGCAAGGCCTTGGCAACCGCTATGCCATCGCCTGGGCTTTGGAGCGGCCGGTGCTGCCCGCGCCGCATCAGGTGCTGGTCGAACTCTACAATTCGACGATTGGCACCCGCCTGTTCCGCCAGACGGCGGATGGCATGGTGCTGAACCCCCGCAACCTGCTGTTCCATGCCTGGGTGACGCTGTCGGCGACCCTCGTGGGCTTCCTTATCGGTGCGATGCTCGGCATTGGTCTGGCCATCGCGATCATCCATTCCCGGGTGCTGCAGAAGAGCCTGATGCCGTGGATCATCGCCTCGCAAACGATCCCGATCCTCGCGATCGCGCCGATCATCATCGTCGCGCTCGGCTCGGTGGGCTTGACCGGGCTCATCCCGAAATCGGTGATCTCGGCCTATCTCTCGTTCTTTCCCATCACCATCGGGATGGTGAAGGGCCTCTCCTCGGCCGATTCGATGCAGATCGACCTGATGCGCACCTACAATGCATCGCGCCCGGTGACCTTCACGAAGCTGCGCTGGCCGGCGGCGTTGCCGTTCCTCTTCGCCTCGCTGAAGGTGTCGATCTCGATCAGCCTTGTCGGGGCCATCGTGGGTGAGTTGCCCACGGGCGCGCAGGCGGGCCTCGGCGCGCGCCTCCTCTCGGGCAGCTATTACGGCCAGACGGTTCAGATCTGGTCGGCACTCTTCATGGCGGCGATCCTCGCGGCCCTGCTCCTGGCTTTGGTGAGCCTCGTGGAGCGCCTCACCCTCAGGGCGATGGGGGGCCGACCATGAGTGCTCCTGCCGGCACGCCCTCACGTATCCTGCTTACCGGTCTCGCCGGCATGGGCGCGGCCTTCCTCGCGATTGTGCTGGCGCATGGCACCGGTGGCATTCTGCTCTGGCTCGCAGCGCTCACGGCATGGCTGCTGCTCTGGCTCGCGAACCAGCTTTGGAGCGCCGTGCCGGAACGCGCGCCGACCGCGCTTGCGCGCGCCGGAGGCATTGGCATTCCCTTCCTGTTCGGTTCCACGCTGCTCTTCCTGTGGGAGGTGATCTGCGTCGGCCTGAAGGTTCCGACCGTGCTCCTGCCGCCGCCCTCGATGATCGGCGCACGGCTGATGGGCTCGCTCCCCACCCTCGGCGCGGATTTCGTGCAGACGGTGATCCGCGCGGTCATCCCCGGCTGGATCATGGGCTCGCTCGCGGGCTTTCTGATCGCGCTGCTCTGCGACCGCTTCGGCTTCCTGCGGCGCGGGTTGATGCCGATCGGGAATTTCATCTCGGCGTTGCCGATCATCGGCATCGCACCCATTCTCGTGATGTGGTTCGGGTTTGACTGGCAATCGAAGGCGGCGGTGGTGGTCGTGATGACCTTCTTCCCGATGCTGGTGAACACGGTGGCGGGGCTTGCTTCGGCCGGGCATCTCGAAAGGGATCTCATGCGCAGTTATGGCGCGAGCTGGGCGCGCACGCTGCTGGCCTTGCGGCTGCCTGCCGCGATGCCCTTCATCTTCAATGCGCTCAAGATCAATGCGACGCTGGCGATGATCGGCGCGATCGTGGCCGAGTTCTTCGGCACGCCGATCGTGGGGATGGGCTTCCGGATCTCGACAGAGGTCGGTCGCATGGCGGTCGACATGGTCTGGGCGACGATCGCGATTGCGGCCATCGCGGGTTCGTCCTTTTATGCCTTGCTGGTTCTCGCCGAGCGGAGGGTGACCTTCTGGCACCCCTCCAACCGGCAGAAATAGTGAAGTGACTGCCACACCTGCGCGGGGAGCGCAGGCCAATAGGGGAGAGCGGAAATGAGAAAGAGTTTCGTTGTCGGAGCGGCCCTGATGCTGGGCGCCCTGCTGCCGGCCGGCGCGCAGGAACGCGTGACGCTGCAACTGAAATGGGTCACACAGGCCCAGTTCGCGGGCTATTATGTCGCGAAGGACAAGGGGTTCTTCAAGGCGGAAGGCCTTGATGTCACGATCAAGCCGGGTGGCCCGGATATTGCGCCGCCGCAGGTGATCGCGGGTGGCGGCGCCGATGTCATCGTGGAGTGGATGCCGGCGGCACTCGCCGCGCGCGAGAAGGGTGTTCCGCTGGTCAACATCGCCCAGCCCTTCAAGCGCTCGGGCATGATGCTGACCTGCCGCAAGGATTCCGGCGTGGCGACCCCGGCCGACTTCAAGGACAAGACGCTCGGCGTCTGGTTCTTTGGCAACGAATATCCGTTCATGGCGTGGATGGCGAAGCTCGGTCTGAAGACCGATGGCTCGCCCGGCGGCGTGAAGGTCATCAAGCAGGGCTTCAACGTCGATCCGCTGATCCAGAGGCAGGCGGCCTGCGTCTCGACCATGACCTACAACGAATACTGGCAGGTGATCGATGCCGGCCTGAAGCCGGAAGACCTCGTGGTCTTCAACTACACCGACCAGGGTGTCTCCACGATGGAAGACGGCCTCTATGTGCTGGAGCAGCGCCTGTCCGATCCGGCCTTCGTGGCCCGCATGGCCAAGTTCGTGCGCGCCGCGATGAAGGGCTGGGACTATGCCCGCGCCAACCCGGACGAGGCCGCGAAGATCGTGCTCGAGAACGACACGACCGGCGCGCAGAAGGAACACCACCAGAAGCGCATGATGGGCGAGGTCAACAAGCTCACCGCCGGCTCGAACGGCAAGCTCGATCCCGCCGATTACGAGCGCACGGTCGCGACCCTGCTCGGCGCGGGCGGCGAGGCTCCGGTGATCTCGAAGAAGCCCGTCGGCGCCTGGACGCATGCGGTGATCGACGCCGCGCTGAAATAAGCCGGCTTTCCAGCCGAACAGGCCGTGGCGGGCTTTCCCGCCGCGGCCCATCGAACGACGACCAGAGGATGCGCGAAGCATCCTCCCAAGGATTTCCGGGGAGAGAACCATGGCCATGCTCATTCGCGGCGGCACCGTCGTCAATCACGACCATTCGAAGCGGGCCGATGTCCTCATCGATGGCGGGAAGATCATCGCGGTCGGCAAGAACCTCGAAAAACCGCGCGGCGCGGAAATCATCGATGCCGGCGGCTGCGATATCCTGCCGGGTGGGATCGATCCGCACACGCATATGGAGCTCATGTTCATGGGCACCGTCTCGGCGGATGATTTCGAGTGGGGCACCAAGGCCGCGCTTTCCGGCGGCACGACGATGATCGTCGATTTCTGCATCCCCGCGCCGGGGGAGAGCATGCTGAAGGCCTATCAGGCCTGGCGCCACAAGAGCGAGAAGGCGGCCTGCGATTACTCGTTCCACATGGCCGTGACGAGCTGGTCACGCCAGGTCTTCGACGAGATGGACACGGTGGTGAACACCTACGGCATCAACACCTTCAAGCATTTCATGGCCTACAAGGGCGCGCTGATGGTGAATGACGACGAGCTCTACAATTCGTTCAGCCGCTGCGCCGCGCTCGGGGCTCTGCCGATGGTGCATGCCGAGAACGGCGATGTCGTCTTCCGCCTGCAGGAAATGCTGATGGCGAAGGGCGCCACGGGGCCCGAAAGCCACGCCTATTCACGCCCGCCCGAAGTGGAGGGCGAAGCCACCAACCGCGCGATCATGATCGCCGACATGGCTGGCGCGCAGCTCTATGTGGTTCACACCTCCTGCCGGGAATCGCATGAGGCGATCGCCCGCGCCCGTGCGGCCGGCAAGCGTGTTTATGGCGAGCCGCTCATCCAGCATCTCGTGCTCGACGAGGATGAATACCGCAACAAGGATTGGGATTACGCCGCCCGCCGGGTGATGTCGCCGCCCTTCCGGCCGAAGAAGCACCAGGATTCGCTCTGGGCCGGGTTGCAGGCGGGTTCGCTGCAGGTGGTCGCGACCGACCACTGCTCCTTCACGAGCGAGCAGAAGCGCATCGGACGCAACGATTTCAGGATGATCCCCAATGGCACGGGTGGCCTTGAGGATCGCATGCCGGTGCTCTGGACCGCAGGCGTCGGCACGGGGCGGCTCACGAAGGAAGAGTTCGTGGCCGTCACCTCGGCCAATATCGCGCGCATCCTGAACATCTATCCGCGCAAGGGCGCCGTTGCGGCGGGGTCGGATGCGGATCTGGTGATCTGGGACCCTGCCGCGACCAAGACCATCCGCGCCAAGAAGCAGGTGAGCCGCATCGATTACAACGTGTTCGAAGGCTATAAATGCACGGGCGTGCCGTGGATCACCCTCTCGCGCGGCAAGATTGCCTGGAAGGATGGCGAGCTGCGGGCCGAACGGGGCGACGGCGATTTCGTGGCCCGGCCCCCCTTCCCGGCGACGCATGTCGCCAATGCGACATGGAAGGAAATTTCGGCCCCCCGGCCGGTCGATCGCAAGATGGATGTCGTCCCGTGAACCCGGTCAACGCCACCAATCTTGTCATCAACCCGCAAAGGCTGTGGGACAGCCTGATGGAGACGGCGAAGATTGGTGCCAACGAGAAGGGCGGCATCCATCGCCTCGCCCTGTCGGATGAGGATCGCGTGGTGCGCGACTGGTTCCGGGCTGCCTGCGAGGCCCTGGGCTGCACCGTGACAATTGATGATTGCGGCAACATGTTCGCGCGGCGGCCCGGCAAGCGTGCCGATCTCGATCCGATCTGCATGGGCAGCCATCTCGACACGCAGCCCACCGGCGGCAAGTTCGATGGCGTGCTCGGCGTGCTCGCGGCCCTGGAGGTGATGCGCACGCTGCACGCCGCCGGCTTCGAGACGAACGCGCCGATCGAGATCGTGAACTGGACCAACGAGGAAGGTGCGCGGTTTGCGCCCGCCATGCTGGCTTCGGGCGTCTTCGCCGGGGCCTTCACGCGGGACTTCGCCTATGCGCGCGAGGATCGCGACGGCAAGACCTTCCTCGCCGAACTCGAGCGCATCGGCTACAAGGGCGCGGAGCCCGTGGGGCAAAGACGCATCGGCGCGATGTTCGAACTCCATATCGAGCAGGGCCCCATCCTTGAGGCCGAAGAGAAGATGATCGGCGTCGTCACCGGCGTGCAGGGCATGCGCTGGTACGAGGTGAATGTGCATGGCCTTTCGGCCCATACCGGCGCGACGCCGATGCATATGCGGAAGAATGCGCTTCTGGGCGCGGCCCGCATGGTCGAGGCGATTCATGGCATCGCCCTGGCGCATGGGCCGGATGCGGTGGGAACTGTGGGGCTGATGGAAGTCGAACCCAATTCGCGCAATGTCGTGCCCAGCGAGGTCTTCTTCTGCGTCGATTTCCGCCACCCGGATGAGGCGACGCTCGACGGGATGGAAGCTGCGTTCCGCGCCGCTCTCTCGGCGGTTCTTGAGCCGCTGGGCCTCACCTTCGAGGAAAAGCGGATCTGGAGGAACCCCGCCGTGCGCTTCCACCCCGATCTCATTGCCTGCGTGCGCGAGGGTGCGAAAAAATCCGGCTATCGCATGCGGGATCTGGTCTCCGGCGCGGGCCATGATGCGGCCTATGTCGCGCGTGTCGCACCCACCACGATGATCTTCGTGCCCTGCGCGGGCGGCGTGAGTCACAATGAGGCGGAATCGACGACGCTCGAGGAATGCGGGGCGGGTGCTCAGGTTCTGCTGGAGGCCGTTCTGGCCTATGACCAGCGCTTCGCCTGAAGCGCGGGTTCCCCACGGCCGGTCGCCGAACTTGCCAACCCTGCGATCTGGCGGCATTTTGGGCGATAAGTCGAGAAACTGCACGCGCGAGGGCCGATCTTTCCGATCGCGTGCGGGATAGAGGAGTAACCCGATCATGAGCCACCGCATCATCCGTCCCGAAGCCGCAGACGGCTTCAACCGGGGTCGGCTCGATCGCCGGTCGTTCCTGCTGGGCTTTGCGGCCAGCGCGAGTGCGCTGAGCCTCGCAGGCTGCGTGACGAATGATGGCGGGATGAGCCTCGCCGAGGCCGAGAAGCATTACGGCGCGGTGGCGGACAAGAAATTCCCGATCTCCGCCGTCGATATCAGCCAGGTCGACCCGAAATATTTTCGTCGCACGGTGAATTACGAATCGGACGAGGCGCCCGGCACGATCATCGTCGACAACGCGAATTACTTCGTCTACCGCATCGAGGGCGAGGGGAAGGCCACGCGCTATGGCGCGAATGTCGGCCGCCAGGGCTTCCTCTGGCATGGTGAGGCCTATATCGGCCGCAAGGCCGAATGGCCGACCTGGACCCCTCCGCCGGAGATGATCAAGCGCCAGCCGGAAGTCGCGAAATATGCCCGCGGCATGCCCGGCGGGCCGGAAAACCCGCTCGGCGCGCGCACGCTCTATCTCTACCAGAACAACCGCTACACGCTCTATACGATCTACGCGACGAGCGAGCCGGATACGATCGGCACCAACCTCACCAGCGGCTGCACGGGCCTGCTCTCGCAGGACATGATCGACCTCTATGACCGCACCGCGATCAAGACCAAGGTGATCGTGATGAAGGCCTGAGCCTCCGGGGCCTTCGCGAAGGCGAGCGCCCGGCACGGCTTCCTGCCTCCGACCGGCACGCCTTCCTGCAGGCCTCTCAGGCGCCTGTCCCCTCGCTGCCGGCCGCTATCGTGAGCGACCAGCCGCCATCGTCACGCGGCTGCGCGATTTCCTTCACGAGCCAATCCGAGAACATCCGCAAGATGCCGCCCTGCCGCGTTTCGCGCGGGTAGACGAGATGATGCCCGACATAGGTGATGTTCACCGATGCGCTCGCGAGCGGGGCGACCAGTTTCCCGCCGGAAATCTCGCGCTCGGCGAGCAGGGTCGATTCCAGCGCAACGCCCAGTCCATCCGCCGCGACCGCGAGCGCCAGAAAACTCCGGTCAAACCGCAGATCATGGTTCAGCACAGGGTTCAGGCCATTGGCATCGAACCAGTGATGCCAGCGCACCTGCTTGTTGTCGCTGAGGATGAGGTTGCAATCGAGCAGGTCGCGCGGGCCATGGATGCGTTTCGCCATCTCGGGTGAGCAGAGCGGCGTCACGGTCTCGCGGGCGAGCGGCACCGCGATCACCCCCGGAGCATGGATCGGCCCATAGACGATGTCCGCGTCGAAATCGTCGGTGTTGAAGCGCGGATATTCCGTGCCGGCGGAGAGGCGCACCTCGATGCCCGGATGGGCGGCGAGGAATTGCGGCAGGCGCGGCGTGAGCCAGGCATAGGCGATGGACGGCGCCGAATGAAGCCGCAGGACCTTCTTGCTCGGCCGGGCGGAGACCATGTCGAAACCCCGGCGCAATTCATCGAAGGCGGCCACGACATGCCGCATGAAGACATCCCCGCTCACGGTGAGGCGCACATGCCGGCCATCCTTCTCGAAGAGCTGCACGCCCATGGTTTGCTCGAGGTTTTTGAGCGCGTGCGAAATGGCGCTCGGCGACAGGTTCAGCTCCGCCGCCGCCGCCTTGTGCGATCCGCGCCGCGCAACGGTCTCGAAAATCCGGATGGCCGAGAGCGAGACTTTCTGGAGCATCGATCCTTGACTTCAGTTTGATGGAGTTCGTTGAGGGGTGGATGATCACAGGTGGTTGCGGTCGAAAAGCGCGAAGAAGCAAACGGCGACACGAGCGGTTACGCCCATTCAGTTGAATGAAATTCATCTTATGTTGAAAAACGACCGTTTGTCAGCCGGCGTCTTCTGCCGTTCCCTCTGTGAAACAGGATGCGCTTCCCGACGAGGCGCGGCACAGGGAGAAACGGATGATGCTCCTAGAGGGCAAGACGGCCGCCATTTCCGGCGCGGCGAGTGCGCGCGGGATCGGTCTCGCCACGGCGCGGCTCTTTGCGAAACATGGCGCGCGCGTCGCCATTCTCGATATCGACGCCGCGGCGGCGAAGGCGGCCGCAGCGGAACTTGGCGCCGGGCATATCGGCATCGCCTGCGATGTCGCGAACAAGGCCTCCTGCGATGCCGCGGCGGCCGAGGTTCTCAGGACCTTCGGCCATCTCGACATTCTCATCAACAATGCCGGCGTGACCCAGCCCGTGAAGACGCTGGAGATCGACGAGGCGAGCTGGAACCGCATCCTCGATATCAACACCAAGGGCGTGCTCTTCCTCAGCCAGGCTTTTCTCCCCTCCATGCGGGCATGCAAACAGGGCTCGATCGCCTGCATGTCCTCGGTTTCGGCACAGCGCGGCGGCGGAATTTTCGGCGGCCCGCATTACTCGGCGGCGAAGGCGGGCGTTCTTGGCCTCGCCAAGGCCATGGCGCGCGAATTCGGGCCCGACGGCATCCGCGTGAACTGCGTGACGCCCGGCCTCATCCAGACCGACATTACCGGCGGCAAGCTCACGCCCGAGATGAAGGCGGAGATCAGCAAGGGCATTCCGCTGAGCCGCCTCGGCGAGGCATCCGATGTCGCGGGCTGCTACCTGTTCCTCGCCTCCGATCTCTCGGCCTATGTCACCGGGGCCGTGATCGACGTGAATGGAGGCATGCTGATCCATGGTTGAACGGCCAAACAAGTCACTCGCGGATCGTGCCTATCACATCCGCCGCTATGCCGTGCAGATGGGCGAGGTTCAGGGGCAGGGTTATATCGCGCAGGCGCTGGATATCGCCGATGTCCTCGCGGTCGCCTGGTTCCACGCCATGACCTACCGGCCGGAAGACCCGGACTGGGAGGGCCGCGACCGCTTCCTGCTCTCGAACGGGCATTATGCCATCGCGCTCTACGCCGCCTTTATCGAGGCAGGGATCATCCCCGAGGAAGAACTGGAAACCTACGGCTCGGATGACAGCCGCCTGCCGATGTCCGGCATGGCGCAATACACGCCGGGCATGGAAATGTCGGGCGGCTCGCTGGGGGTGGGGCTCGCGATCGCCGTGGGCAAGTGCCTGGGCCTCAAGCGCAAGGGCTCGAGGAACTTCGTCTACACGCTGTTCTCCGATGGCGAACTTGATGAAGGCTCGGTCTGGGAGGCGATCCTGTCGGCCGCCCATCACAAGCTCGACAACCTCATCGCGATCGTCGACGTGAACAACATGCAGGCCGATGGCCCCTCGAAGGAGGTCGCGAATTTCGAGCCTCTGGCCGAGAAGCTGGAAGCGTTCGGCTGGTACACCCAGCGCATCAACGGCAATGATCTCGAGGCCGTGCGGCAGGCCTTCGACAACGCGAAGGAGCACAAGGGCGCCCTGCCCCGGATGATCATCGCCGATACCCTGATGGGCAAGGGCGTGCCTTTCCTCGAACAGCGCGACAAGAGCCACTTCATCCGCGTCGATGCGCATGAATGGGCGCTGGCGCTCGAGGCGCTGGATGCAGGGAGGCCGGCATGAAGCCGAAACTCGCCCCTTTCGTGCCGGGCCGGAAACGCGCCACCACCTCGGCGATGATCGCCTCGATCGCGGCGGAGGGGCAGCCGACCAGGCCCGCTCCCTTCGGCCATGCCCTGGTAGAGGTCGCGAAATCGCGGCCGGATATCGTCGGCATGACGGCGGATCTGAGCAAGTATACGGATCTGCACATCTTCGCGAAGGCCTATCCGGATCGCTTCTACCAGATGGGCATGGCCGAGCAGATCATGTTCGGTGCGGGCTCCGGGCTGGCAGCGGAGGGATTTACGCCTTTCTGCACCACCTATGCGGTGTTCGCTTCCCGCCGCGCCTATGACTTCATCCACCAGACGATCGCGGAGGAAGACCGCAACGTGAAGATCGTCTGCGCGCTGCCGGGCCTCACTTCCGGTTATGGCCCCAGCCATCAGGCGACGGAGGACCTCGCGATTTTCCGCGCCATGCCGAACCTCACCATCGTCGATCCCTGCGACGCGCTGGAAATCGAGCAGGCCACGGCGGCGATCGCGGCACATCAGGGCCCGACCTATATGCGCCTCCTGCGCGGAAACGTGCCGCTGGTGCTCGACGAATACGGCTACCGGTTCAAGCTGGGGAAGGCGCAGACGATCCGCGAGGGTGGCGACATCCTTGTCATCTCCTCCGGTTTGCTCACGATGCGCGCGCTCGAAGCGGCGAAGGAACTCGAAAAGGACAAGATCGGCGTCGCGGTGCTGCATTGCCCGACGATCAAGCCGCTCGATGTCGAGACGATCCGTGCCGAGGCCGGGAAGGGCGGCCGTCTCGTGGTTGTTGCCGAGAACCACACGGAAATCGGCGGCCTCGGCGAGGCTCTCGCGCGGGATTTCCTGCTCAACGGCATCCATCCGGCGAGGTTTCGCCATATCGCCCTGCCGGATGAATTCCTGCTTGCGGGCGCCTTGCCCACCCTGCACGACCGCTACGGGATTTCGACCCAGGCCATTGTCCGCTCACTCAAGGGCTGGCTCTGAGCTGCAAGATTTTCGGGTGCCGCGTGGTGCGGCACCGGATGAACCAGAAGACCCCCGCCAGAGGGGATCGACCCGATGACCCACGAGGAGATGCCCATGACCCGCCTTCCTGATCGACGCCAGTTCATGAAAACGGCGGCCGCGACGCTCGCGAGCCCAGCCATCCTCACTGTGCCGCTCTCGGCCCAGGCCGCCGTCACGCTCACGCTCGGCCACGGCGCAGCACCGGGAAACCCGCGCACGCTGGCGGCCGAGTATTTCGCGAAGCTTGTCTCGGATCGCACCAAGGGCGCACTGGCGATCAAGATCGCCGGCTCCGAGCAGCTTGGCTCGGATGCCTCGATGCTCACGAGCCTGCGCACCGGCGCGCTCGACCTTACGGCGAACAGCCAGGGCGCGGCCTCGGCGCTCGTTCCGGAGATCGGCGCCCTGGGCCTGCCCTTCCTCTTCGCCAGTTCCGAGCCGGCCGTGAAGCTGCTGGACGGACCGGTCGGTGCGGAACTCGCCAGGAAATTCGAGGCGGTGAACATGGTGCCGCTCGATTGGTGGGATAACGGCATTCGTCACACCACCAATTCCAAGCGCCCGATCAACAGCCCGGCCGACCTCAACGGCCTGAAGATTCGCACGCCGCCGGACCCGATGACGGTGGATATCTTCCAGGCCATGGGTGCCGCGACCCAGCAGATCGCCTTTGGCGAACTCTATGTCGCGCTCCAGCAGGGCGTCGTGGACGGGCAGGAAAACCCTCTGGCGAACATTCATTCCGCGAAACTGTTCGAGGTGAACCGCTTCATCAGCATCACCGGCCACAAATGGGAATCGACGCCCTTCCTCATGTCGCAGATCGCGACCCGCAAGGTGAAGCCGGACCAGCTCGCGATCATCAAGGATGCCGCGAAGGAAGCCGGCGTTCTCCAGCGCAAGCTGATGGCGGAATCGGATTCGAAGCTGCTGGGCGAGTTCAAGGCCAACAGCAAGGTTTCGGTGAACGAGCCGGATCGCGGGCTCTTCCGTGCGGCGACGGCGGGTGTGCTGACGGCCTGGAAGGCGAAGCCCTTCGGCGCCTTCGTGGCCCAGGTCGCCGAAGCCGCTCCCAAGAGCTGATCCCTTGGAACCGACTGGGACGGGAGAGGTTCTCCCCCTCTCCCGGACCGGGCGAGCCGCGATTGCCGCGGCCGGCGCGGTCGAACGGGCCATCACGATGGCTGGCCGGCTGCTGATCCTCGTCAGCGGCATCGCTCTGACTGTCATCATGACAACCAATGTTCTGACGCGCTACCTCATGCCCTCCGGCGGGTTCGCGGCCCTGCAGGAATTGCCGGAACGGCTCTTTCCCTGGTTCATCGCAGGTGGAATCGTCGTCGCGGCGCAGGCCGGCGGGCATATGGCGGTGGATTGGCTGCTGGAATTCGTGGGCAACGAACGACGCCGTCGCTGGCTGCTGCATCTTGGCAATGCGATCATCGTGATCTCCTATGCCGTGCTGTTCCAGCAGGCGATGCTGGTCGCGGACATCACGAAGATCGAGAGGAGCCCCGTGCTCGGTTTGCCCGGCAGCCATGGCTACTGGGCCATCGCCGCCTGCTGCATCGCGCTCTGTGTTATTCACATCACGTCATCCGTGCGGATTGCTCTCCTCGGGACAAGCCGACGCTTCAGCCTGGATTATCGGGAGGCCTGAGCATGAGCTTCACCATGGTGATTGCCTTCACGGTGCTGATGATCCTCGCGATTCCCGTGGGCCATGGCCTCGTGATCGCGGGGGCGGTCGCGGTGATGTGGGACGGCAACGGGCTGCCGCTGATGCTGATCGCCCAGCAGATGTTCGACCAGACGCAATCCTTCCCCATGCTGGCCCTGCCGTTCTTCACGCTTGCCGGGGCCCTGATGATGGGCGGCAAGCTCGGCCGGCAGCTCCTCGATTTCGCGACCGAGGGCATGAAGCGGTGGCGCGGTGGCGAGCTCTCCACCACGGTCGTTGCCTCCGTGGCCTTTGGTGGCGTCTCGGGCAGCGCGGTCGCCAATGCCTCCGCACTCGGCGGCGTGCTCATCCCATGGCAGAAGAAGCGGGGCTATCCGGCCGGTCTGACAGCCGCGAACAACGCGACCTCCGCCGTCATCGACATTCTGATCCCGCCCTCCATTCCGATGATCCTCTACGCCCTGGTGAGCGGCGTGAGCGTGGCGGATCTCTTCATCGCCGGCATCCTGCCGGGGCTGATGATGGCCGCCGGTTTCATCGGCGTGTGCTGGTGGATTTCGAAGCGCCGCGGATATCATCCCTCCACCGAGCCGGTGGATCGCAAGGCGCTGCTGAGGCTCGCGATCCAGTCGATGCCCGCCCTGGCCTTGCCGATCCTCATTCTCGTGGGTTTGCGCGCGGGCTTCGCGACGCCGACCGAAATGGCGGTTCTGTCGGTGGTCTATTCTCTGCTTCTCAGCCTGTTCTTCTACCGGGACCTGAGCTGGAAGCGCTTCTGCCAATCCATGGTGGAAGCAGGCATCGCCACGGGCGTGGTGATGCTCGTCATCATGGGCAGCGCGGTGGTCGGCTGGCTGCTGACCTTTGACCAGGTGCCCGCGCGTTTCGCCGAATGGGTGAAGGCGACGATCGACAACAAGCTGCTGATCATCCTCGCGCTCAACATCCTGATGCTGCTTGTCGGCATGCCGCTCGACCTGCCGCCAGCGATCCTGCTGCTCGGGCCGATCTTCGTTCCTCTCGCTGCAGCGATCGGGCTCGATCCGGTGCAGCTCGGGCTCATTATGATCATCAATCTCGGGATCGGGCTTTACACACCGCCCATCGGCACGACGCTCTTCATCTCGGCCTCGATCGCGCGATGTTCCATGGCCGAAACGACAAGGGAGCTCTGGCCATTCTTCGTGGTGGCAATGATCGTGCTGATGCTCGTGAGCTATGTCCCGGCCCTGACCCTCTATTGATCGATCAGCGCCGGAACGCGTGACGTGCACCCGTTAGATTGGACCATTTGGAGCTGGAATTTTGCGACCGAGGTCCCGGGATCGGGGCAAGGAGAGTTCCATGAAGGCATCGAAGTTCACGCAGGCGCAGATCGCCTTCGTTCTGAAGCAGGCAGAGGATGCACACCGATCGGTGAATTGTGCCGGAAAGCCGGGATCAGCGACGCGTCGGGTGAAGGCGAAGCTGCGGGAAGACCGCCTGCCACCTGTGCGGGTCAACGAGACCTGGGCGATGGATTTCGTCCATGACCATCTGGCTACAGGGCGACAGCTGCGTGTGCTCACCCTTGTCGACACCTTCTCGCGATTCTCCCCGGCCGTCGATCCGAGGTTCAGCTACCGGGGAGGATGTTGTTGCTACCCTTGAGCGCGGTTGTGGGAGCGTCGGCTATCCCAAAGCAATCCGGGTCGATCAGGGCTCGGAGTTCATCAGCCGCGATCTCGACCTCTGGGCCTGTCAGAAGGGCGTCATTCCTGCCGGCTTGAGCCTTAACCCCGGAAATTTCCACCCAAGGCTGGTCTGAAAACGGGGAGCACGTCACGTTACGGGCAGGCCGGAGGGTTATCCTGGCAGGCGCGATGTCGCTTCACCCATTCGGGATCGGCGCTGGAAGGAGGAATACTCAGCGGCGTTGTATCGATGCCCAACGCAACCGCCTCGGCCTGGTATCGCCGCTGAATGCGGTAAGGCAGTTTAGCCACTCGCTCGGCCAATTCAACCTGAGCCTGCGGACCGGCACCGCGAATGATCGCGACGACGCTCCTCGTCGCCTCCGCCTCGACCAGCCTCGCCAGATCATCCAGTGCGCGTCTGCGCCGCTCGCGATCATCCGGATTGCCGCTGGAGACGATGATCGCAGCCCGCGCCAGCATTACCCATGCTTCGTACGGCATGAGCTGCCAGGTCAGGTCAAGAATGCGTCGCTGGCGGTCGTGGAAACCTTCATTGACAAGGGTCAACCGGACAATGGACATCCATGCATAGCCGTTTGTCGGCGCGCATTGGATCGCCTTTTCGGCTATGTTCAAGGCACGCTGCGTGCGTTGATCGGCCTGCTCGAAAAGACCCTGCGCATGCGCATATTCGGAGGACCAGCCCGAGAGGAGCACCATCGCCGTCCAATCCATCATGGCGCAATCACGTTGGCCAAGATCGGAAACTGGCTCGAGCTGGCGCTCGACAATCAAGGGGGCCAGCCGATCTCGCATCAAGATTCGTTTGGCGATCCTGTTCGATTGATCGAGACCCGGTGCCTTCGGCAAAACACGGATCGCCTGAAGCATGGCTGCAACGGCGAATCCTGCGATGAGGATTCGGAGCACCAGGCGAAAGAGGCCCGCGCGCCCGATCAGGCGCGCCTCTCTTCGGTGAAGTAACTCTGGTCATAGGTGTCGAAGTTCTGAAAGGACCGCATGTTGACCTTCGTCAGCACCGAGCCAAGCAGTTTCTTCTGGATGAAGTTCGCTTCCGCCACAGCTGCGACATCAGCGCGCGCGGTTTGACCCCAGGCCGCGACAAGGACGAAGCCATCAATCAGATGCGCGAAAGCGCGGACATCAACGACAGGGCCCACGGGAGCCGTATCGATGATCACGTAGTCGTAATGCTGGCCGAGCCGCTCCAGAAGTCTTTGCATGGCCGCCGAGCCTAGGTAACGGCCAGTATCCTTGGGTTGGGATAAGAGAACCGTTGGCAGGAATGACAGACTGGTTAGTTCATCCTGCCAAACAACCTCGGCGAAGCTCGTCTTGCCCGAGAGCACTTCCAGCAGTCCTTCCTGAGCGTCGGGGGTAAGGGATCGCGTCAACAGCGGATTGCGCAAGTCACCATCGATCATCAGCACGCGCTTGCCGGAGCGCGCGATGGACAGGCCCAGATTGGCTGTTGTGGTGCTCTTGCCCTCGCCCGAATTGGCCGAGACCATCGCAATCACGCGAACATCCCGCGACATGCGCTCCACATCAATTGAAACTGTAATCTTCCGGATGGTCTCCGCGAAGACAGAGAAAGGCATGCGCAAGACGCGCCAGAATGCCGCGTTGGTTTTGGTGATATTGAAGAGCCGCGCGGTCTGGTCCAACTGGGCGGCGCGCCCGATCTGCTCTTCGAGTATCGGGCGATCGAATGGTTCCCGCGCTGTCTCAACCGGCAAGATGCCAAGAAATTCGGATTTCGTGGCGTCACGCAACTGGCGCACATTCCGAATGCGGTTATCCAGAATCTCGCGGATGAGCGCGATCAGGCCACCAAGGCCGATGCCAAAGACGAGGGCCGCCGCGAGGATCAGCGGCGATTTGGGCCAGCTCGGCCGCAGTGGAGGTGTCGCATCGGTAATGACGCGAGCGTCACTCACGGGGAACGATTGCTGTTGCACGGCCAGCAGGTAACGTTGGTTCATCGTGTCGAACAGGGCACGGAAGGATACCGCCGCGCTCTCGAGATCCTTAAGCTGGATCTGCATTTGACGCGTGCGGGAGAACTCGGCCTGCAGAAATTCGATTTCCTGTTTCAGCGATGCCTCGGACGTGCGCGCAGCCTCAAATTCGCCTGCCTTCAGCGTCTCGATCGAGCGCAAGGTGGTCAGCAGATTGGTCTGGAGGTTGCGCCGCTCTTCGATGGCGCGCTGGGTAACCAGGTGGTTCGCGCCGAGCTTGGCCGTGAGCCCAGCAATCTCCTTGGATTTTTCGAGATAGAGATTGCGCTGCAGCGCAACGACGGGGTCATTCAGTGCTTCGGCGGTCACCGCCTCCGGGTTGCCGGAGGAAACTGCATTGCGAATCTGTTCGAGCTGCGCTTTCTTCACTGCCGTATCGACCTGCGCAACACCAAGCTTGGTGGTAGCTTCCTGCAGCTTCTGCTCGACTTCAAGCTTGCCACTCGATTCGAAAATCTTGTTCTCGGCCTTGAATTCCTGCAGACGGCGCTCGGCGGCATTGGCCTCGTGACGCAGGTCGTTAAGACGGCCGCGCAACCACGTCCCTGCCCGGCTGGTCAGTTCATACCGCGACGCCAGCTGGTCAGTGATATACGCCTCGGCGATTTCGTTGGCGATCAACGACGCCTTGGCCGGAACGCGCGAGGTGAAGCTGATGCCGATGGCGAAACTCAGACCGATGCGCTTCGCCTCGAAACGGTCCTTGAGGGCCGCCACAGCCCTCATCCGGAGGACCTCTTCCGAACCCGGAGCGTCGCTGCCGAATATCGATGTCAAGGATTGAATCGCGATGTTGATCGGGTTGGTCGAGGGGCCAACGAATTCATCGTCTTCGGTCAGCTTGAGACTCTTGACGACGGCGAGGATCACGCGATCGGATTTCAGCATCTCAATTTGGCTCTCGATCGCCGCGCTGTCGAGCACGGGATCGGCGGTCAGAGAGCTGTCCTGACGGAAGATTTGCAGACGCCGGGGATCAATGATGATTGTTGTCTGCGCCGTGTATTGCCGTTGAGCAAAGACAACATAGATCAGCGCCAGCCCAACGAAGAGCAACGCGACGCTGATGATGAAATTCTTCTGCCGGCGGAGAATGGCCAATAACTCGCCGAGATCGTAACGACGAATTTCAAGCTGAACGCCAGCCTCGGCAGCTTGACGCGGGTACGGAGTAACGTAATTCATCACGTTAATGTGCCGATCCAGCGTTAAGACTTGAATAAAGGGTCAAGGACTGACCGGTGACCCTGCGGAAAACACTGTCGTCGTTTCATTTCGGGTGAAAGAGCCGCTCGTCCCGTCAAAGAAAGAAAAGCGACCGGGGGCATTCGGAACACTACCGCTGCCCTGGTTTCCTACGGAAAGGACGCCAATCACACCAAGCGGCCCGGAGGCCGGCGCCGGAACGGCCGCAAAGGTCCCAGTTGTGCCGATGGCACCCACCTGCCGATTGCCGACCACCGCCTGGAAGGTTTGCTCGATCTCGCTGTTGTTGAGGGATGCGATCATGCGCTGGATCGACTGGGTCACGACCGGCAACGTGAATTCGCAGGCATTGGCCGCCTGACCAAGGCCGGCGGCAATCGCCACCATCTGGCGCGGCGTGCTCTCGGCCATAAGCCCGGAAATCGCGGTGAGCGTCGATGGATCGCTGAGCATGAGATTGCGCACGAGAGAACTCAATTCGGAGCCACCGAGCGGGTTCCCTGCGAGCACACCCGCAGGATTGTTTCGAAAAGCATCAATCTCCTCCTTGGAGAGGGGAGCGCGATCCAGGGTGCAGCGTTCACCAGCGGCAACCGCAGGAGCAGCTGCCGAGCCGGGAGAGGATGTGGCAGGGCCAGAGGCTGCAGCGACTTCGAAAAGGCGGAACAGGCGCATGTCACCCATCTGCGCCACCACCGCCCTCAGTTGCGCCGGAACCTCGTTCTTGAAGGCGGCACACTCCGCCGAGGCGCGACCAAGGCCCACGACCAGAGCTTCGCGCTGGCGATCATTCGCTTTTCTCAACGCAGCCAGGAGGCTGTCAGAACCGCGAAAATCATGCGCGACAGAATCTCGGACCTGTCGCACGAAAACAAGTCCCCCATGGGGGTTTGACGCAAGCAGATCATCAAGAGAACTCGTGGCTCGAGCACTCTGGGAAGGATCACTCACCGCATCACTGCAGGAGACCGCAGCAGCATTCTGGGTGGCAGCCAAAAGAAGGAGAACCGAAAGAGCGAACATGGGCCGCCCGGTAATCTTCATCGTCCGAAACGCCAAACGCATTGCTGCATACCTCCGACAACCCGATCACTGTATACACAATCTTCAGGGGTTCAACCTGCATCACCTTGCGGCGAGCAGAAATTGCACGAAGCACAGCCATAGGGCCAAATGCTTCAAACCCCTGTTATCGTTCGCGAAACGCACGTCCAGTTTGTTCGACGAGCGGACGCAGCAGATAGGAGAGCGGTGTCCGCTCCTCGGTGCGGATGAAAACCTCTACCGGCATTCCCGGCTTGAGGCGACCGGCTTCCGGCCGCCCGACCTCGCTCGGTGCCAGCCGCACCCTTCCCGAGAAATAACGCAACTGCGTTGCCGGCTCGAGGATCAGATCCGGCGAAACCGCATACAGATGCCCTTCCAAAGTGGTCGTGCTCTGCTGGTTCGCCGCAGAGAGGCGAATGGAGGCCTTCTGGCCAATATGCACCTGATCGATGTCACGCGGCAGGATACGCACGTCGAATTCAAGGCGTTCATTATCCGGCACAATCCGCATCAGCGTTTCGCCGGCACGCACGACGCCACCGACCGTGAAGACGGAGAGTTGCAGGATCTGGCCATCAACCGGACTGCGAATCTCGATGTGGTTCAGCTGATCTTCCAAGGCGATCTTCTTCTCGGTGGCGCTGGCAAGACGCGTTGCCGTGTCACGCGCTTCCTGGGTCACCTCGTTGCGCCGCACTTGCTCCAATTGCAGAATTTGGAGCTCTGTCTCCGAGATCCGCGCCTGTCCACGCGCGATGTCGCCCGCGATCGCCCCCATTTCGCCGGCAATGCGGGCTGCGTCGCGCTGAAGGGCATGGATGCGGGTGCGTGGCACCAGCTGGCGTTCGACAAGCGGTGCGAGTTCGGTGATTTCCTTCTGGATCAAGTCAGCCTGATTTTTCCGGGATTCGAGCTGCTCGATATTGCCGCGCCCCTCCATCTCGGATTGGACGATTCGTTCGCGAAGCTGCGCTCTCTGTCCTTCATAGACACGAATGCGGCTGGCGAGGATGATCTGCTCGAGTTCAAGCAACCGCCTGATCGCAGGACTGTTTTCGCGAGGCAGCAGAGCTGCGGGCAGAACCACTTCCGAGGTGCCGAGCTGCTCGGCATCCAGCCGCGCCTGCCGGATCAGCAACTCGTCGACCTCGTTCGCCTGAATCTGAAGCTGGGCCCGGATCTGCGTTTCGTTGAGCTTCACCAGGAGGCTGCCCGCCTTGACGCGCTCCCCTTCGGTTACGAAGATTCTCTCGACGATGCCGCCCGTGAGATGCTGGATGCTGCGCGCGCTGGTCTCGACAACGACGAAACCGCTGGCGATAACGGCGCCGGAAATCGAGGCAAGAACAGACCAGCCGCCAAACACCATGAAAAAGAACAGCATTGTCAGGGCCGATTTTTTCTTGATGCGGGAGATCTCGGCAGACGTGTTGCTGTCGTCAGAAGAGGTCCCGGATCCGGGGAGCAGCTTGTTCGGATTCATGCGGATTGCTTATCCTGAGTGGAAGCGCCTTTTTCCGGTGGCAGATTCGAAACTTGCGGCTTGGCTTCGGGCTTCACGCCACCGGAGAGAAGCGCCATCACCTCGTCGCTTGTGCCGAAGGCTTGCACCTGTCCATCCACCAGCAGGAGCAGTTTGTTGGTATCCTTCAAGGCACTCAGCCGGTGCGCGACGATGATCACGATACCACCTCGCGCAGCGACCCCCCGGATGGCCATGTTGAGCGACTTCTCGCCATTGGCATCGAGGTTGGAGTTCGGCTCATCGAGGATGACGAGGAATGGATCTCCATAAAGAGCACGCGCGAGGCCGATCCGCTGTCGCTGCCCCCCCGAGATGTTCGAACCATTCTCGCCCACATCCGTCATGTACCCATTGGGCAGCGAAAGGATCATTTCATGTGCGCCGACCGCCTTCGCAGCCGCGACCATCTCCGCCGCTGTCGAATGAGGATCGAAGCGGCAGATATTCTCCGCAACGGTTCCGCGCAGCAACTGCACGTCCTGAGGAAGATAGCCGATGATTCGGGCACGTTGCTCCGGCGCGTGCTGGCGGAGTTGGGCGCCGTCAAATCGCACGGAACCATTGCAGGGACGCCAGACATCCGTGATGGCACGCACCAGAGTCGACTTGCCCGAACCGCTGGGGCCAATGATCCCGAGCCGATCGCCGGCCCGGAGTGAAAAGGTCACATTCCGCACCAAGGGTTTCGGCGAACCGAGCGGTCCCACCGAAACATCGTCGACCGTGATGATCCGCGTGGGTGGGGGCAATTGCACCACGTCGGAGCCCTGAGCGTCGTTCAGAAGGAGTTTCTCCAGCCGCCGCCAGCATTCCTGCATCTGCACGAATTGCCGCCAGCGGCCAACAATGGCATCAATAGGTGCCAGCGCCCGCCCAGCCACGACCGCAGAGGCGATCATGACACCCGGAGTCGCCTGATCGATCACCACGAGCCAGGCGGCAATGCCCAGCAAGAGCGACTGGATGATCAGCCGGATCGTGCGTGTCATGCCCGAGATACGGATCATGTTGCGAGCCATCGGCGAGGCCGCGTTGAGATAGCTTCGCGTGAAACGCAGGACGCGATGTTGCATCGACTGCCCGATTCCCATGGCGACGATGGCTTCAGCATTGCGCACCGCCGTGTCGACCGCCACGGCGCGCGATCGAAGGGCGTCGGCCGCTCCGTCCGAGGCCGCACGGATCTGGCGCTCGCCGATGACCATCAGAGCGATTGCGAGGCATAGAAACAACAATGTAACGCCGCCAATGATGGGATGGAAAAGAAAGCAAACTATGATGAAGATCGGAATCCACGGCAGATCGAACACGGCGATCGGGGCGCTGCTTGAAATAAACCGCCCGACCTCTTCCAGATCACGCATCGCGTTGGAGTTTCGCTCACGCTGCGCACTTTCGACTTGCATGGAGAGTGTCCGCGCAAGCACCTGCTCTGTGTAGGTTTCCTCGAATTGGCGACCAACCAGCGACATGACATTGCAGCGATAAAGATCAAACAAATAATAGAAACCATACAGAACCAGCATGATGAGCGTGACATAGACCAGGGTCGCTCCGCTTTTTGAAACGAGAACGCGATCGTAGATCTGAATCATGTAAATCGCGCCAGTCAGCGCGAGAAAGTTCACTGCGGCTGAAAGGCCGACAATGTAGGAAATCGTACTGGAATGACCCTTGAGAAACGTGCGTGCCAGGGGTGAAAAATAAGTCATCGGGATGGCTGCTCTGGTGCAAGCATAATTGACTGCGGTATGGTCTTAGCACAGGTGCACCGACGCACTGCAGCGGAAAATCAAAACATTCTTAAGGTGTGACGACAGGTCCTCTTGGGGGAGAATTCACCGTTGGAATGCATGGCGCATCAGACTTCACCCGCCCCTCATACGCCCGGTCAACCTGCGCAAAGCACAAAAAAGACGGGGCGCACTAGCCCGTCTTATTCATGAGGGGGCTGATTTTGGGTTGGCGGATGTAGCATAACGGTATGATATCGCGTAGGATTTAGCTGTTTACACCGATCCGATCCGCACCATCAACCCCGCCACACCCGCCATGACCGACGATAC